>JBCDEK010000076.1:0-16471 GCA_039179785.1 Pseudomonadota bacterium
CGTTCATGCCGAAACCCATCGCGGGCGACAACGGCACAGGTATGCACTGCAACATGTCGATCTGGAAAGACGGCAAGCCGCTCTTTGCGGGCGACAAATACGCCGACCTCAGCGACGAAGCGCTCTACTTCATCGGCGGCATCCTGAAGCACGCCAAGGCGCTCAACGCCTTCACCAACCCCTCGACCAACAGCTACAAACGCCTGATCCCCGGCTTCGAGGCCCCCGTGCTGCGCGCCTACTCGGCCCGCAACCGTTCGGGCTGCGTCCGGATCCCATGGACCGAGTCGCCCAAAGCCAAACGGGTTGAGGCCCGTTTCCCCGATCCATCGGCCAACCCCTACCTGTGCTTCGCGGCGCTGCTGATGGCCGGCCTCGACGGCATCCAGAACAAGATCCATCCGGGCGAGCCGTCGGACAAGGACCTCTACGATCTGCCACCAGAAGAGCTGGCGGGAATCCCAACGGTCTGCGGCAGCCTGCGCGAAGCGATGGAAGAGCTTGAGGCCGACATGGACTTCCTGCTGGCCGGTGACGTCTTCACCAAGGACCAGATCGAAGGCTACATCGCCCTCAAGATGGAAGAGATCGAAACATACGAACACACGCCCCACCCGGTCGAGTTCGGCATGTACTACAGCTGCTGAGCCTCCCGCGGCAGTGAACACTCAAGGCGCCCCCACACCGGGGCGCCTTTTTTTTGCCTTCCCGAAAACCGCCCCATTTCGCCCCCATTGGGGCCGCAGTTTTGCGTCATACACATCATCAACACGATGGTCGGGGGACCACACGCACAGCGCTCCGGGCGCGATCACATCGCCAGAATAGGCGGCGCGCAAGCTGGCAATCAGCCGCGCCCGCCCCACCAAACCGATGCGGCGGCAGCCCCCGCCACACCCGCATGACGCGCATTCAGGGCCCAATTGCCCCGTTTGCGTGCAGCGGTACAGAAATAAACGGTCAAAGCGCCAGGGTCATATATTCCTGACTTGTGTCACACCGGAAAATCGCTGACGCTAAGGCAATTATAAACCAGTGTTGTTTTATGGTGTATGTTATGTCTGCTACTCAATTTTGCTTTCGCGTCTGTGTTGCCGCCACCTTGATCATGGGGCTCCATCTCGTCCTCACCCACTTGGCCTGAGCGGCCTTTTGCTGAATACTGTTTGGGCAATCCGGCACGGTGCGCTAGGGTTCTGGCGTGACCACGCCAAGGGGTATGTCATGCGATCACCTCGTCTGCTGGGCGCCCTCTGCGTCCTGACGCTGTCTGCCACCGGTGCCGCGGCCCAATGCGGCAACACCGCTGCCGGGTTCGACGCCTGGAAATCCGGCTTTGCCGCCGAAGCCCAACGCGCAGGCGTGCAATCCCCGGGCCTTCAGGCACTCGCAGGCGCGCAATACGCCCAACGCACCATTGCCGCCGACCGCAACCAGAAATCCTTTCGCTACACGCTCGACAAGTTCATGCAGGTGCGCGGGGCCGACACGATTGTGGCTCAGGGCCGCAAGCGCAAGGCCCGCAGCCCCGACTTCTATGCAGCACTCGAACGCCAATACGGCGTGCCCGCTGGCGTGCTGATCGCCATCCACGGCATGGAAACCGCCTTTGGCGGCTTCATGGGTGACAGTTCGGTTGTCTCGGCCATCGTCACGCTCACCTATGACTGCCGCCGCTCGGACTTTTTCAAGCCGCACGCCATCGGGGCGCTGAAACTGGTCGATCAGGGCTCGATCACCGGCGCCACCAAGGGTGCCAAACATGGCGAGCTGGGCCATACCCAATTCCTGCCGGGCAACGCGTTGCGCTACGGGGTCGATGCCAATGGCGACGGGCGCGTCGACCTTTACAACCAGACCGATGCGCTGGCCTCTACCGCCAATTTCCTGCGGCAAAAGGGCTGGAAACCGGGCCAGGGCTATCAACAGGGCCAGCCCAATTTCGCCGTGATCCAGCAATGGAACGCGGCCACGGTCTACCAGCAATCCATCGCCATCATGGGCGCGCGGATCGACGGCTAGCATGTGTCGCCCCAAACCGGGGACCAAGCAAGACCCCGTGCGCCGCTGGGCCCTGCCCGACCGCGCCTTCTTTGCCCACGGGGCCTGTCACATCCTCGCAGGCACCTACCTGCTTGATCCGCCGCGCACAGGTTTTCGCGCCGAACGCATCATCCCGAACGGCCCCTTTCCCGGCAATCACGTCTATCTCACGAATGGCGATCTGGCCTTTGACTATCGCGGCTATGTGCCCCGCGACCGGCTGCTGGCGTGGTTTCGCACCGCATGGGACACTCACGTGCCCCACTGGTCCGGCACCATCAGCGCGGTCACCTTCGATCTGCTCGACACCGCCGCCCTCAACGCCCGCAAGATGCGTGGCCCCGACCAGTACCTGGGTGACCCCGTCGCCCGCGCGCGCCAGTTCATCGCAGCCAAGACACATCGATAAGGTCAGACAAGCCCCACAGTTTCTTCTGACTGAAAATACGACGGGGGAGGCCGCAGGCCGGGGGCAGAGCCCCCCAAAACATGACGCCGCGCGCACGCGCGTCCGCTGGATCACCCCCTTGCCAAACACGCACCGGAGGTTTAGCAGCACCACCAAGGGTTCAGGCCCCTGCCCTCCGCCTCGTGGTGAAGCCCTGACATTCCGACCCTGTCACAGGTCGCAGCCCCGGCAATGCGGAGACCCGGACCACCCCACATCACGCGACCGATGATCGGAGACGGATATGGACATTCCCCTTCCCTCGCGGGCCGCGCTCAAGGCGCAGGCCAAACGCTTGCGCGGCGCACTCAACGCGGCGGGCACGCCCTGTAGCCACGCCCAGGCGCTCGAAACACTTGCCCATCAATGGGGCGCGCGCGACTGGAACACGTTGCATGCCCGCGCCCAGGACGCCCCCCAGTCGGGCTATCACCCCGGCCAGCGGGTGTCGGGCCGGTACCTCGGCCACCGCTTTCGGGCGGTCGTGAAGTCCGTGCGGCTCCTGCCAAACGGGCGCCACGCGCTTACCCTGCGCTTTGACGATGCGATCGACGTGGTGACCTCCCGCCACTTCTCGGCGTGGCGGCGGCAGGTCAACTGTGTGGTGGATCGCAGCGGGCGCAGCCTGCGCAGCACATCCGACGGACAACCCCATGTGGTCCTCCACGATCATTGGGCGCGCCCGTGATCTCTGCGGCGGGCCATGTCCCGCCGCAGACCGAACTTGCGTGGGCAATGGTTAAAATCTGGTAAAATTAACCATCTAACCCCTTGAAATCAAACACCCCAAAATCTGTCCCCGCGGGGACAGATCAGGGCGTCTCACCCCAACACAAAGCCGCGCGCGGCTGCCATCTGCTCGGCCTCGGGCACCGCGCGGATACGCAACTGACCCGCGGCAACCAGATGCGTTGCAATCTCGGGCGGTGTCGTCGCATCAGCGTGTCCGGTCCGCCAATCATGCCAGGCGCTCGCATATCTAAGCCGTGCGCCGCTTTGCGGCAGCGTCAGCAGATCGCCCTCGGCCCAGAACGCCAGATCGTCCCCCATCTCGGACCCGATCAGCGCGGCGGCGTCACCGACATGCCTCGCGATCAGAACGGCTGTCACGATGGCCGCGGAGAATGTGTATGCGTTGACCAGCACCGCGCAACGCTGACCAAACGCCGGATCGCTGAGAAATCTGACAAGCGGCAGGGCCTTGAGAAAGCTGCCACCCGGATTGCCCCGCAAATCGACCACCACGCCCGCAGGATCGGCGCGCAGGGTTGAGACGGCGTCCTCGACCTGCTCCACCGACAGCGCCTTCAGATCGCCGATCCGCATGCGCCAGAGCGGCCCATCCCGGGCGATGAGCGGGGCGGGATAGGCATCTTGGCGCGGACGCAATGCGCCTGTTTCGTTTTCGGAAAAGAAACGATCGGGTGTGCTGCAAGCTCCGACATCAAAGCGAAGCGCCTCGCCTTCCCCTAGCGTATATTCGAATTCCGGACCAGCAACGCCACCCAGAACGAGCGCGGCAGGCCACGCCAGCATCAGCCCCGACAAAACGGATTGACGTACCGGAGGGCCGGCGAGATAGGGGCGCCATGCCCGAGAGAGCACAGATACATCGACGCCATTGACGGCAACGATGGGTGCCAGACCGCCCTCAGTGACAGCGCAATGCACGCCGTCGCGCAGCACGATGCGCAGGGGCAAGACCGAGATTGCCCGGTCCGGGATGACGCGGCTGTGGGCATTGCCTGCAAGCGCCGTTACGCGCATCGCGGCCAGCAGAAAGGCGTCCGTCTCCTCCCCCTCAGCAGCTGCCCGCATCCCAGCGAGCGCGCCCGCCAGGTCCGTTCGGTCCACCTGCCCAAAGGCCGGGTCACGCGTGTGCACCACCTCTTCGATCAACGCCGCGTCTTGGTCAAATCCCATGCGCGCACCCTGCCCCAGCGGCACGCATGAGCGCAACCCGGCAAAAAAACGCCGCAGGCGCGTCGGAAACGGGCAATTCCGGCCCGCCCTTCCACGGCACGCTTGGCCTTAGGGAAGGAAACGTCATGAACCAGCATTACCGAGACACCCGCAAGATCGACCCGACCCGGGGCGCGACACTGGGCGACGGCACGCCCAACGATTCCAGCCGGATCGAGATCGGGCCGACGCAGCTGGCCTTTGCCGAGTGGGACGCGGCGGGGCTGAGCTTGCCCCATCTGGCGGAGATGCGCACCTTTCGGTGGCGGCGGCTGACGCAACATATCGTCGACCGTGACTATGCGGGCCTGCTGATGTTCGACCCGCTCAATATTCGCTATGCGACCGATTCGACCAATATGCAGCTGTGGAACACGCACAATCCGTTTCGCGCGGTGCTGCTGTGCCCGGACGGGCATATGGTGATCTGGGATTACAAGAACGCCCCCTTTCTGTCGTCGTTCAACCCACTGGTGAAAGAGGTGCGGCACGGGGCCGATCTGTTTTATTTCGACCGGGGTGACAAGGTTGATGTGGCGGCGGATGTCTTTGCCAACGCGGTGCGCCAGATCTGTGCCGAACACGCGCCCGGCCTGACCCGGCTTGCCGTCGACAAACCAATGATCCACGGGCTGCGTGCGCTTGAGGCGCAGGGGTTCGAGGTGATGGAGGGCGAGGAGGTCACCGAAAAGGCGCGCGCGATCAAGGGACCGGATGAAATCCTGGCGATGCGCTGCGCCGTACACGCCTGCGAAGCGGCGGTTCAGGCCATGGAAGACTTTGCCCGCGCCAATGTGGGGGACGGCAAGACCTGCGAAGACGACATCTGGGCGGTGCTGCACGCCGAAAACATCCGCCGCGGGGGCGAGTGGATCGAGACGCGGTTGCTGAGTTCGGGGCCTCGCACAAACCCGTGGTTTCAGGAATGCGGGCCGCGCGTGTGTCAGCAGAACGAAATCATCAGCTTTGACACCGATCTGGTCGGCAGCTACGGAATTTGTGTTGATATTTCAAGAAGTTGGTGGATCGGAGACGAAAAACCACGCCCCGACATGATCTATGCGATGCAGCACGCGCACCAGCATATCATGCAGAACATGGAGATGATCAAACCCGGCGTGACGATCCCCGAATTGACGGCGAACACGCATGTGCTGGACGACAGATATCAGGCGCAGAAATACGGCTGTCTGATGCACGGCGTGGGTCTGTGCGATGAGTGGCCGCTGGTGGCCTATCCAGACAAGGCGGTTGCGGGGGCCTATGACTATGCGTTGGAGCCGGGCATGGTGCTGTGCGTCGAGGCCGCGGTTGGTGAGGTTGGTGGCGATTTCAGCATCAAGCTGGAGGATCAGGTGCTGGTGACTGAAGACGGGTACGAGAACTTGATCCGCTATCCGTACGATCCGGTGCTGATGGGACATTAGGAACTGCGCGCAAGAATTTGTTTTATCTAGCTTTCAAGGCGCGTGAGTGGCGCGCAACACGTTCTTTTGCACCTTGCCCATCGTGTTGCGCGGCAGCGCGTCCAGCACCACGTAGTGGAGTGGGTGTTTGAACCGGGCGAGCCGCTCTTCCACCGCCGCCTTGACTGGATCAAGATCAAGCGGGTCTGACGCAGGCACGAGGGCGGCAACCACGCTTTCGCCAAAATCGGGGTGCGGCACGCCGAAGACAGCGCTTTCGTCCACGCCGTCGATATCGTTCAGGACGTCCTCAATCTCTTTCGGATAGATGTTGTAGCCGCCCGAGATGATCAGATCCTTGGCGCGCCCGACGATGGAGACGCGCCCGTCTTGCTCCATGACACCGAGGTCGCCGGTGATGAAAAAGCCGTTGGCGCGCAGTTCTTCGGCGGTCTTTTCGGGCATGTTCCAGTAGCCGCTGAACACGTTGTCGCCGCGCACTTCGATCATGCCGATGTCACCCGGTGGCAGGGTGGTGCCGGTGTCCGGGTCGGTGATGATCACTTCGGTCCCCGGCAGGGCGTAGCCGACAGTGCCCGCAACCCGGTCGCCGTCATAGGGGTTCGAGGTGATCATGTTGGTTTCGGTCATGCCGTAGCGTTCGAGGATGCGGTGGCCCGTGCGCGCGTGAAACGCCGTATGCGTTTCGGCCAGGAGCGGTGCGGAGCCGGAAATAAAAAGGCGCATGTTTTCAGCGGCTTTTTCGTCGAACCTCATGTCATTCAGGAGCCGCGTGTAGAAAGTCGGCACGCCCATCATCAGCGAGGAACCGGGTAATTCATCAAGGATCGTGTCAAGGTCGAAGGCCGCCATCAGCCGCACCTCTGCGCCCGCCAGCAGCGTGGTGTTCAGCGCTACGAAGAGGCCATGGGTGTGGAAAATCGGGAGCGCGTGGATCAGCCTATCGGTGTCGGTGATGCGCCAGAGGTTGGTCAGCACGGTCGCGTTCGACAGGAGGTTGCGGTGCGACATCATCGCGCCCTTGGACCGTCCGGTGGTGCCCGAGGTGTAGAGCAGTGCGGCGAGGTCATCATGGCCGCGGGCGGCGGTGGCGAATGTGGTCGGCTTGGTGTCGGCGGCGGTGCTGAGGCTGCCGTGGGTTGCGCCGAGGGTGAGGACTTGCGCGCCGATATCGCTGGCGATGGTTTTGATACGCGGCGCGTCCTTTGGGTCGCAGATGATGGCGCGCGGGGTGGCATCCTCGCAGAAATAGCGCAATTCGTCCTGAGTATAGGCGGTGTTGAGGGGCAGATAGACGGCCCCCGCCTGCAGCGCACCGGCGTAGAGCGCGACGGTTTGCCATGTTTTGGGCGTTTGCACGACGATACGGTCGCCGGGTGTCAGGCCCGCGTCGTGCAGCACATGCGCCATCTGGGCGGCGCGTTTGGTGAAGCCGTCGAAGGTGACCCGCGTGCCGTCGCCGCAATGCAGGAAGGTGCGGTCGTTTCCGGCGTGGGGCGCGATCAGGGCATCGTAGAGTGTGTTGGTCACGCCGGTCTTTCCTTGGGCTATATGTGTCCCCCGGATGATGGGCAGGATCGGCGGTCATGCAAGGGGCATTTCACCCTGCGGGGCCTTTGGGGCGCACTGCTTCAGGCGCAACACCTCTACGTGAGATGTGTGACACCCCCCTTTCCTCATGCCGCTGCGGGTCCCATTCTCGGGGCCAAGGAGACATACCATGCCCACTGAACGCATCACATTTCCCGGTCATGCCGGCACGTTGGACGCCCGCCTTGATCTGCCCGAAGGGCCGCATCTGGCGACGGCGGTCTTTGCGCATTGCTTTACCTGCGGCAAGGACATTCCGGCAGCGCGCCGGATCGCCGCGCGGCTGACCACGATGGGGATTGCGGTGCTGCGGTTCGACTTTACGGGGCTGGGGCACAGCGAGGGCGAGTTTGCCAACACGTCATTTACGTCGAATGTGCAGGATCTGGTGAAAGCGGTGGCGTATATGGAAGGCCGCGGCCTGAACCCCACGCTGCTGATCGGGCATTCGCTGGGCGGGGCTGCGGTGCTGAAGGCCACGGCGCAGCTAGACCAGATCAAGGCGGTCGCGACCATCGGTGCGCCGTTTGACCCCGAGCATGTGACGCACAACTTCTCGGACGCGCTGCCCGAGATCATCGAAAAGGGCGAGGCCGAGGTGAACCTGGGCGGGCGCCCCTTCCGCATCGGCAAGGGCTTTGTCGAGGATGTGGCGGATGAGGTGTTGCAGCCGGTGATTGCGCGCCTGAATGCCGCGCTGCTGGTGCTGCACGCGCCGCGGGACACGATTGTTAGCGTGGACAATGCGAGCCAGATTTTCGGGGCCGCCAAGCATCCCAAGAGCTTTGTGACGCTGGACGACGCCGATCACCTGGTGACCAAGGCCGAACATGCGGAATATGCGGCTGACATCATCGCCACATGGGCCAAGAAGTATCTGCATCTGAAACCGCCTGCACCACCGATTGGGGTGCCCGAGGGGATTGTGCGGAGTTCCGAGGCCGACCCAAAAGGGTTCCTGCAGGATATCACCCACGGGACGCGGCACCACATTCTGGCCGATGAGCCGCGCGCTTATGGCGGCACGAATCAGGGCCTGTCGCCCTATGGGTTGCTGTCAGCGGGTCTGGCGGCGTGCACGTCCATGACGATCCGCATGTATGCGCGGCGCAAGGAATGGCCACTGGATCATGTGCATGTGGATGTAAGCCACAACAAGGTGCACGCGCAGGATGCAGGTGCCGTCCATGGCGACAAGATTGATGAATGGAAGCGGCGCATCACTCTGACAGGACGGCTGGATGATGCGCAGCGGCAGAGGCTGCTGGAAATTGCGGATAAATGCCCTGTTCACAGGACGTTGGAGCGGACATCTAAGGTATTGACTGAACTTGCGCCCACAAAGGGTGAGCTTGAAACGACTTAAGCATCGGGGGTCCGAGTGATCCTTGTTCACTGGACATGAAAAAGGCGCGGTCCCGGTTGGGGCCGCGCCTTTGATTATTCGATAACGGCGGTTCAGCCGCGGGCGCGACCGACCAGCGCCCAAGCGGCGGGCAGGATCAGGGCAGCCAGTGCCAGCTTCAGCGCGTCCCCGATCAGGAACGGGGTCAGACCCCACGCCAGGATCGGCTGGTCCCAACCGTAAAGCTGGCCCAGCCAGGCCAGACCGGGCACATAGATCAGAACGTTGCCGATCAGCATGGCCAGCGCCATCCACAGCACCGAGCGGTCCCAGCCCCGTTGCGCCAAAGCGCCCAGCGCGACGGTCGCCAGCGCATAGCCCACGAGGTAGCCGCCGGTGCCGCCCATCATGTAGGTCAGGCCGAACTTTTCAGCCGAAGACCCGGCGAAGACGTCAAAGCCCAATGCGCCGATGATCATGTAGCCCAGGATCGTGACCAACCCCAGACGTGCGCCATAGGCGGCCCCGATGGTCAGCACGGCGAAGGTGCCCATGGTGATCGGGACAGGCCACATCGGCACCTTGATCTTTGCTGCAACTGCAAGAACGGCGATGCCGAGCACCACCAAAACGGCTTGCTTGATCCGAAGCGCTGTGCCTTCGGTCGCGCCAAGCGTGTCGCTCAGCACCTTGTTATTCCACGTCGATTCCATGAGGCCTCACCTGTCGGGATAGAAAGAACTGGGCAACTTGTGCCAAGCCGGGCCGTTTTCTGCAAGCGCAAAGCAGGCGATTGGCCCGGCGACGGAGGCGTCAGGTTCAGAACGGCTCAAGACGCGTGAACAGGCTGCTCATCTCGTAGTCTTTTCGGGGGCCGCGCACCTGCCACATGACGGAAAAGGCGGGCCACGCTGCGAAATCGTAGGTGCCGGTATAGGTGTCGGGGTCGCAGAAATGCTGGGTGCGGCCACCGGCAGCGGGCACTTCGTGAAAGAACCGACCGTCATCGAAGAAAACGGACAGGTTTGTGGTCCAACGGTAGGCACGTTCGGCCTGCATGGGGGCGGTGCCGTCCATGCGCAACGTGCCGGTTTCGGCATAGTCAGCGCCACTCGCTGTGGCGGTCCAGCGCGCCCGCCCGTCGAACCGGGCCGCTGCGCCAGACTTTGGAAGAATAGTGCGCGCGATGGCCCACTGCCCGATGAAATCTGCCAGCACACGCTCAGTCGGCATAGGTGGCTTCCGTGATGTCGTCGCCCTGCCCGACAAAGCGCAGCATGTTGCCCTTGCGGTCCATGGCGTAACAGGCCCAGAGGTCATTTGGCGGCCATTGGCTGCAGTACTGATCGTCCTCGATCCGCCAGTAGCCCCAGCTTTCGCGCCCCTTGTAGATATAGAGCGTGCGCCCGCTGTCGCGAAAATCTTGTGTGGTGTCGGGATAGGCCAGCGTGCGCCCGGTCAGGGCCGCGCGGATGTCGTCCCCCGTCATCGCGGTCCAGTCCTGTGCCATTGCCGGGCTGCTGATCAGTCCAAGGATCAGGGCAAAGCGTCTCATGTCGGGGCCTTCGTCTTGTCGTTCTTCTGGGCGCAGTCTAAGGACGCCGCACCATATCCGACAGTCACAAAAAGGTGCCCCATGATCCCACGCTATTCCCGCCCCGAGATGGTCGCGATCTGGGACCCGGCCACCAAGTTCCGCATCTGGTACGAGATCGAGGCCCATGCCTGTGACGCGATGGCCGATCTGGGCGTGATCCCGCGCGAGAATGCGGACGCCGTGTGGAAGGCCAAGGATGTCGAGTTTGACGTGGCCCGCATTGACGAGATCGAGGCGGTGACCAAGCACGACGTCATCGCCTTCCTGACCCATCTGGCCGAGCATGTGGGCAGCGAAGAGGCGCGCTTTGTGCATCAGGGCATGACGAGTTCGGACGTGCTGGACACATGTTTTAATGTGCAGCTGAGCCGTGCGGCTGACATCCTGATTGCTGATCTTGAGGGGCTGCTGGCGGCGTTGAAACGCCGCGCTTATGAGCACAAGGATACGGTGCGCATTGGGCGCAGCCATGGCATTCACGCCGAACCGACCACCATGGGCCTGACCTTTGCCCGGTTCTATGCCGAGATGGATCGCAACCTGTCGCGGATGCGTGATGCACGGGCCGAGATTGCAACGGGCGCCATCAGCGGGGCTGTTGGAACATTCGCCAATATCGACCCCGCCGTCGAAGAGCATGTCTGCGACAAGCTGGGGCTGGTGCCCGAACCCATCAGCACGCAAGTAATCCCGCGCGACCGGCACGCGGCCTTCTTTGCGATCTTGGGTGTCGTGGCCTCGTCCATCGAGAACATCGCCGTGGAAATCCGCCATATGCAGCGCACCGAGGTGCTGGAGGGGGCCGAGTTCTTTTCCATGGGCCAGAAGGGCTCAAGTGCCATGCCGCACAAGAAGAACCCGGTGCTGACCGAGAACCTGACGGGGCTGGCGCGCATGGTGCGCTCTGCCGTGATCCCGGCGATGGAGAATGTGGCGCTGTGGCACGAGCGGGACATTTCGCACAGTTCCGTGGAGCGGATGATTGGACCCGATGCGACCATCACGCTGGACTTTGCGCTGGCGCGGCTGACATCCGTTGTCGACAAGATGCTGATCTTCCCGCAGAACATGCTGGACAACATGAACAAGTTCCCCGGTCTGGTGATGAGCCAGCGCGTGCTGCTGGCGCTGACGCAGGCCGGTGTGAGCCGCGAGGACGCCTATACTTACGTGCAGCGCAATGCGCTGAAGGTGTGGGAGCATCGGACAGATTTCAAGGAAGAGTTGTTGGCGGATGCGGATGTGACGGCGGCCCTGAGCCCGGCGGAGATCGAGGAGAAGTTCGATCTGGGCTATCACACCAAGCATGTGGACACGATTTTCGCGCGGGTGTTTGCCGAGGCGTAAGCGCGCAGGCGGGCGAGTGAATGATCAGACCGGTCAATCACCGGCAGCGCGGGTACGATTTTCTTTGGTAGATTGGTGTGGGTGCCCTACCCTTACGTCACCCAAGACAAAGGAGACGACCGATGAAGACCAAGACCGTTCTGGTAGCACTGGCCCTCACCCTCGCCCCCACGCTCAGCCTTGCGATGGGCTGCAACTATGGCAAAGAACAGCAGGCGATGTCCTGTGCGACGGGCACCGTCTATGACGCCGATACAAAGACCTGTGTATCGACCACGGGCTGACGCTCACGTTTTCGTGATCGCATAAAGACGAGGTGCGGCGGGTTGTTGTCGTATCAAACCTGACGCACCTCAAGACGGAGAGCTGACATGTTGCGCACCCTGATCCTGACCACCGCCATTGCCCTGCCCTTGGCGCTGCCGACATCCGGCTTTGCCGCGGGCAGCGATGACAACGCAAAACCCAAAAAGACCGAGACCACGCAGAACTGCCTGAACGTGCGGCAGTGGGACCCGGAGAAAAAGGCCTATGTGCGGTTTTCGCAGCCGGTGAACGGGGTGTGGGATGCCGATATCCGGAAATGTGTGCGCCCCGACAAGACATCGCATCTGGACTCGGATACGCTGTATAAGGCTGTGCGCGAACTGGCCTATGCCGGGCGCTATGAAGAGGCCAATACCCTGCTGGATCAGATGCCCGATCAGGCCGAGGACCGCGTTTTGACCTATCGCGGGTTTACCGCGCGCAAGCTGGGCAATCTTGAGCTGGCCAATGTGTATTACCAGCAGGCGATCGACGCCAATCCCGACAACATTCTGGCGCGGTCCTATATGGGCCAGGGCAAGGTGGTCGAAGGTGACAAGGTGGCCGCACTTGTGCAACTGCGCGAAATCCAAGCGCGTGGCGGTGCGGGCAGCTGGGCCGAGCAAAGCCTGCGGACCGCCATCGAAAGTGGCACCACCTATAACTACTGATCCCGGTTCGGGGTTGAGGGATTCTCAACCTTTGCCTGCCAGAACGATCCCGAATTGTTTCGAGGCAGGACATGACCGATCTTGTACCCATGTCCGCCGCCCCTGCCCCCGTTACGACGGGTGCGCAGTCGGGCGGCGGCACGTCTGTGAGCCGCACCCGTTCCAACCTGTCGCGCCGGGCCAAGGCGGCCATTGTGGTGCGTCTGCTGTTGAACGAGGGCGCGGACATCCCGCTGGAAGAGTTGCCCGAGGACCTGCAAGCGCATCTGACCAAGGCGATGGGGTCGATGCGCGTGGTGGACCGCGACACGCTACAGGATGTGGCCGCGGAGTTCGCGGATGAGGTGGAGCGCATTGGCCTGAGCCTGCCCGGCAGCATGGCAGGCGCGCTGGATGCGCTGGATGGCAAGATCAGCGCTCAGACGGCGGCGCGGCTGCGCAAGGAGGCCGGGGTCAAGCGCGGCGGCGATCCCTGGCAGCGCATTCGCGAGATGGGACCGGAGACGCTGCTGCCCGTTCTGGAGGAAGAAAGCATCGAGATTTCCGCGGTGATGCTGTCCAAACTGGACGTGTCCAAGGCTGCAGAACTGCTGGGGCTGCTGCCCGGCCCGCGCGCGCGGCGGATCACCTATGCGGTGTCGCAGACCGGCGCGGTCACGCCCGAAGCGGTGGAACGCATCGGCCTGTCGCTGGCCAGCCAGATGGAGGCCAAGCCCCTGCGCGCCTTCGACAATGGCCCCGTCGAACGGGTGGGCGCGATCCTGAATTCATCGACTTCGACCACCCGCGACGACGTGCTGGCGGGACTTGAGGAAACCGACGAGGGGTTTGCAACCGCCGTGCGCAAGGCGATCTTTACCTTTGCCAACATCCCCACCCGCATCGCCCCGCGCGATATCCCCCGCGTCCTGCGCGGCGTGGAGCAAGAGGACCTGATCACCGCCTTTGTCGGGGCGCCCGACATGGGCCTGCAAGACGGGGTGGATTTCATCCTCGACAACATGTCGGCGCGCATGGCGGATCAACTGCGCGAAGAGGTGGGCGAGGCCTCCAAGCCAAAGCCCGCCGAGGTCGACGAGGCGATGGGCAACATCGTCAAGGCCATCCGCGACATGGAAGCCACGGGCGAGTTGATGCTGATCACCGAAGACGAGTGACGCCCAGCCAACCGTGTGACCATCGGGCTGGTCAGGGCGCGCACGGCATCCACGCGTCGGCTTGTGCACCGCTGCGCCCGGATTTATGTCTTGCCCCGTGACGGCGGGCCGCAGGCCGGTCCGGCAAGATCACGCATCACCATCACGGGCCCTCATGCGATACGATCCCGAAGACCTGCCCTGGCGCGTCAAAGTCGCCTATATCGCGACCAACCTGGTCGCGCGCACCTGTATCGGAGCGGCCCTGGCGCTGCCCTACCGGCTGCGCGTGCCGTTCATGGGTTGGATCATGGCGCGCATCGTGGGGCCGGTGGCCGGGTTTCTGCGCCGGTCTGAGGACCACATTGCCCTGGTGATGCCGGACCTGCCCGCCGCCGAGCGCCACCGCATCGCGCGGGACAGCCTGGCCAATGTCGGGCGCACCCTGATCGAGAATTATTCGACCCGCCGCCTGCTCGCCCGCCAAAAGGACGCGGCGATTGACGGCCCCGGCCTCGCAGCGATGGAAACCGCCGCTGCCAATGGGCAACCCGTCATTCTGGTCACAGGCCATTTCGGCAATTACGAAGCGCTCCGCGCCGCCCTTGTGGGGCGTGGCTATGATGTCGGCGGGCTTTATCGCGACATGGCGAACCCCTATTTCAACGCGCATTACGTGCGCACGATGCAGGCCTTTGGCGGCCCGGTGTTCCCCCAGGGGCGCAAGGGCACGACCGGTTTTGTCCGGCACCTGAAATCCGGCGGCCAGCTGGTTTTGCTGTTCGATCAGCACGTCAAATACGAACCGGTACTCGATTTTCTGGGGCGGCCAGCCCATACGGCCACGTCCGCGGCAGAACTGGCCCTGCGGTACAAGGCGTTGCTGATCCCCTTCTACGGCATCAGAAAGCCGGACGGGCTGACCTTCGACTGTGTGATGGAAGCGCCCATCCCGCCCTCGGACCCGGAGACGATGACGCAGGCGATGAATGACAGCATCAGCGCACGTATCCGCGCGCATCCCGATCAATGGCTGTGGGTCGCACGGCGCTGGCGCGCCAAACCGCGCCGGTGACGCTTTACTGCACGCGGGCCGCGGCCAGGATCGGCCCGTCGAGGCCTTTCTGAACCATCACGACAACCGGATTGTCGCCCGCAGCTTCGGCTTCGATGTCCAGATCGGTCACGCCGTCCCATTCCTGAAGGATTTTCCAGTCCTCGGTCACATTGGCATAGGTGATGGTGTGGCCTGCATTTTCACCGCGGGTGATCCGCGCTGTGCGTTCCGGCGTGTACCGCAGGATCTGCACAACCAGGGGGCCGTTGGGCGCACTGGTTTGTGCCGCGATCTGCACGGTGTCCCCGCTGCGCGCCACAACCAGTGTGACCGGTGTGGGCTTGGCTGCGTAGTCGGAAATGACACGCGACAATTCCATGGGTCGGGCGCCCACGATGTCGGCCTGACCGTTGATGATCATTTGTGGCGTATAGATCGAGCGCCGCCCCGCAGCCACGGCATAGGCGCGTTGACGCTCCGCATTGGCCGGGTCGGCAAATTCGTCTTTCCAGCCAATATAGTCCCAGTAGTCCACGTGCAGCGCCAGGGCGATCACGTCATCGCGTTTTGCCAGTTCGTGCATCAATTCATCCGCCGGGGGGCAGGACGAACAGCCTTGCGAGGTAAAAAGCTCGACAACCACCGGAGACTGGGCGGCCAGAGGCGTGACAAGGCTGAAAATTGCCGCTACGGCAAGAGAGATCAATCGGGGCATCAAGGAAGCGCGCTACCTGTGTGAATCGCAGAGTTTTGGTCTTACTGCGCTTAAATATGAAAGACTTTGCCAGACCGCCAATCAAGGTTTGTTGAGCGTATGTGACAACCCAATCACGGAATTGCGTTACTAAAATGTATGCAACGGTATACAAAATCGTCGCAGGGGCCCCAAATGCGGTTGATCGCACCCGGGCCTTTAGGGCATGACGCACCCAAATCGTTGCCCCATCCGCCTCAGGAAAGGAAGAACATCATGCCCATCACAGTAGGTCAAGACACCGCCAAGACGCGTAAAACGCTGACCGTGGGTGGCCAGTCCATCGACTATTATTCGATCCCCGCCGCAACCGAAGCGGGCCTGGGTGACTTTGCCAAGCTGCCTGCCGCGCTGAAAGTGGTGCTGGAAAACATGCTGCGGTTCGAGGATGGTAAGACCGTCAGCGTCGACGACATCAAGGCGTTTGCCGAATGGGGCGAAAAGGGCGGTAAGAACCCCCGCGAGATCGCCTATCGCCCGGCCCGCGTGCTGATGCAGGACTTTACCGGCGTGCCTGCCGTTGTGGACCTGGCCGCCATGCGTGACGGCCTTGTCGCGCTGGGCGGTGACCCGGAAAAGATCAACCCTTTGAACCCCGTTGATCTAGTCATTGACCACTCGGTGATGATCGACGAGTTCGGCAACCCGCGCGCGTTCCAGATGAATGTGGACCGCGAATACGAGCGCAACATGGAGCGCTACACGTTCCTGAAATGGGGTCAGTCGGCCTTCAACAACTTCCGCGTTGTCCCGCCCGGCACAGGCATCTGCCACCAGGTGAACCTGGA
>JBCDEK010000023.1:0-39412 GCA_039179785.1 Pseudomonadota bacterium
AACGCCTCCGACGCCCCCTACACCACCGTATTGTCCCATGAGACTACCCTTCTTTAAGAATGCTTTTGTTGAATCAGTTGACGCCGCTGGCGCGCAAGGCATCAATCACCTTTCGGCCCAGTTTCTGTTCCGTGACCGGATGCGTGATGCGGTAGCGTTCCAGGCTGAAATCCGGATCGACCTGCAAAAAGGCCTTGGCCGCCTCCCGGGCCTCTTGCCCGCGATCGAGGAAATGCAAAGCGGCGATCTTGGCCCGGTGCGTCGAAACATGCCGGTCGTTCACAGCCAGTGACCGATCCGCATATTCGAGAGCACGTTCGTAATTTTCCGCCGACAGGTGCGCCGTACTGGCAAGGCTGTCGTAATAATATCCGAACGGGTCGATGGGCGACAGGCTGCGGGCCTTGATCGTGGCGGCCACGGCCGAAGACCCATCGCCGGTAAATGCCATCAGCGACCCCTTGAGCAGCCACGCAAGGCTTTCGTTGGGATTGATTTCCAACGCGCCATCAAAGCGCTGCGCGGCGGTATCGAAATCGCGCAGCATGATGTTGTTGATGAACCCGTCGATGGTCAGGCCCAGGCTGGTGTCGGGGTCGATGTCCAGCGCGCGGGCGCAACATTCAACCGCCATCTGCGTGTCGCGGCCGGGGTCCATCGAATACCCCTTCATCACGTTCAGCACATACCACTTGGCCAGCCATGTCATCGGCTCGGCGGCACCGGTCATGCGCTTGGTCGCCTCGACCAGAAAGTCGCGGGACTTCAGGAAATCGCGCATCGCGCGGCGGTGCATCAGGGTGGCACCCGCTATGGTCAGATTGTGATCCGCCACATCGTTGATCGCCAGTGCCTTTACGCTGGCCACCGCCGAATGGGCGATGGACCGGGCCATCGAGTGGGCGATGGCATTCAGTTCGGTATTCAGCTTTTCCAGGTTGTTGGCGTCGTCGCAGCGGATCTCGCGGCTCCACACGATCTCGCCGCTGCCGGCATCGATGAAATCCACATCACAGGCGATTCCCGTGCCCGACCGACGGATCGACCCGGCGGCCAGGTAATCCACTTCGAGCGTGGTGCGCACTTCGGACACGATCACCGGCTTTTGGGCCATGACCCGGCCCGAAAGGTGGGAAATGACGGTCAGCAGCTTGGACCGTGACAGGATCCGGCAACACTGTTCGCCCACCCAGTCGCCCAGCGCGCGCAGCACCGGATCGTTGCCCAGCGCCGTCATCGGCAGGACAATCACTCGCGGACGCGGCCTGCCGACCGCCCCGGCCGCGGGCGAACGGTAAAGACCGGCAATCTGCGCGGGATTGGCCCGAATGCTTGACACCCAGTCCTGAAAATCCTTTTGCGCGACGTTCAGATCCTCAAGGAACATGCCCGCATTCATGTCCCCGACAAAACGGACATGTTCGAGGTTCAGCTCCACATCCGAATTCGTCGTGTTGAAAAACACATCGAATTGCGGGCCGAACAGCTTGCGCAGGTCCGACAGGGCGCGGCGCAGGTTCTGGTGACCGCAGTCATAGCCCGAATAGCCCCACAGCGTGTTTTGCAGATAGGTCCGCGTGCGACGCCCCAGCGGCGCTGTCGCCAGGATCGAGATCAGGGCGCGGTGCTTGCTGCCGCGCACCTCCATTGGCGCGTCACCCGTCAGCTTGACGCTGCAGGTCCCGAACAAGCTGATTTCAAGCGAACCTTGCATCTGCCCCTTCTCCTTGGGGTCGAAGCTAACACCCGACATCACAACCGCCAAGGCATTCACAGCGTTTTCACGGTGCGTGTACGGCTTTGGCGGCTAGCCTTGTTCCACGATTTGACCCAGAGGCACGACCGGCATGACAAGCAGCGGCGAGTTCATTGATCTTTTGGATTTTTTCGAACGGTGGCCTGCGACACGCAGCACCATACTGGCGCTGTTGAACAGCGACCACGTCAGCCAGCAGGAACGCGAAATCCTGAACGCGATGGTCTTTGTCGTGGACCGCGTGGGACCTGACGATCTGGAACCCTGAGACCCGCGCGCGCAACGCCCCCTTTTCCCCCGGTGCCACCTGCACTAAGAGGACGCAAACCGCCGGGGGACAGACATGCAAGAACCACAGATCACCGAGGACCTGATCGCCAGCCACGGGCTCAGCCCCGACGAGTACGACCGCATCCTCGGGATCATCGGCCGCGCACCGACCTTTACCGAATTGGGCATTTTCTCGGCCATGTGGAACGAACACTGTTCCTACAAATCCTCCAAGATCCACCTCAAGAAGCTGCCCACCACCGGGCCGCAGGTGATCTGTGGTCCCGGCGAAAACGCAGGGGTCGTGGACATCGGCGACGGTCAGGCCGTGGTGTTCAAGATGGAAAGCCACAACCACCCCAGCTATATCGAGCCTTATCAAGGTGCGGCCACCGGCGTGGGCGGCATCCTGCGCGACGTGTTCACGATGGGCGCGCGTCCTATCGCGTCGATGAACGCGCTCAGCTTCGGCGCGCCGTCCCACCCCAAGACCCGGCAACTGGTGCATGGCGTGGTCGAAGGCATCGGCGGCTACGGCAACGCCTTCGGCGTGCCCTGCGCGGGCGGCGAAGTGCGGTTCGATCCGGCCTATAACGGCAACTGCCTCGTCAACGCCTTCGCGGCAGGCCTCGCTGACGCCGACAAAATCTTCTACTCGGCTGCCTCCGGCGTCGGCATGCCCGTCGTCTATCTCGGTGCCAAGACAGGCCGCGACGGCGTCGGTGGTGCCACCATGGCAAGCGCAGAATTTGACGACACGATTGAGGAGAAGCGCCCCACCGTCCAGGTCGGCGACCCCTTCACCGAAAAGCGCCTGATGGAAGCCACGCTTGAGTTGATGCAAACCGGCGCCGTCATTTCAATCCAGGACATGGGAGCCGCTGGGCTCACCTGCTCGGCCGTCGAAATGGGCGACAAGGGCGGCCTCGGCGTCAAGCTGAACCTCAACGACGTCCCCGTGCGCGAAGAGAACATGACCGCCTACGAGATGATGCTGTCCGAATCCCAGGAACGCATGCTCATGGTCCTCAAGCCCGAGCTTGAGGCCGAGGCTAAGGCCGTCTTCGACAAATGGGACCTCGACTTTGCCATCGTGGGCGAGACCATCGCCGAAGACCGCTTCCTGATCGAGCATGACGGCCAGATCAAAGCCGACCTGCCCCTGTCGAAACTCGCCTCCGAAGCCCCCGAATACGACCGACCGTGGATACCCACGCCAGAGGCCGGTCCCCTCGGGGACATACCCTCCATCGATCCCATCGACGGGCTCAAGGCGCTGCTTGGCAGCCCCAACTACGCGGCAAAACAGTGGGTCTTTGAGCAATACGACACCATGGTCATGGCCGACAGCGCCCGCACGCCCGGTCATGGGGCAGGGATCATGCGCGTGCACGGCACGGACAAATCGCTGGCCTTCACCTCGGACGTGACGCCGCGCTATGTCAAAGTCAACCCGGTCGAGGGCGGCAAACAAGCGGTGGCAGAAGCCTACCGCAACCTCACCGCCGTGGGGGCCAAGCCGCTTGCCACCACAGACAACCTCAACTTTGGCAATCCCGAAAAGCCCGAGATCATGGGCCAGTTTGTCGGCGCGCTCGACGGCATCAGACAGGCGTGTTCGGCGCTCGACATGCCCATCGTGTCGGGCAACGTGTCGCTTTACAATGAGACTGACGGAGCAGGCATCCTGCCGACGCCAACCATCGGCGCGGTGGGCCTGATCGACCATCCCGACGACATCATCGGCGGAGAGGTTCGGGACGGGCATGTGGCCCTTCTGGTCGGGACATGCGGCGGCCATCTGGGCCAGTCGGCCATTCTCGCCGAAGTGTTTGGACGCACCGATGGGGACGCACCGCATGTTGATCTGGAAGCAGAGAAGCGGAACGGTGATTTCGTTCGTGATAACAGGCACTTGATCAACGCGTGCACCGATCTGAGCGACGGCGGGCTGGCGCTGGCGGCCTTTGAACTGGCCGAAGCAGCAGACGTGGGCGTATGGATCGACGCCAGCGAAATGGGCAGCTTCTTTGGCGAGGATCAGGCACGCTATCTGGTGGCCTGCTCGTTCGACAAGGCCGAGGCGCTGATGATTGCGGCTGGCCGTGCTGGCGTGCCCATCGTCTCGGTCGGCAAGTTCTCGGGCGATACGGTCTGGATGGGCAACAGTTCTGCCCCCCTGTCGGAATTGAGTGATATCTACCGGTCCAGTTTCGCAGACACCTTCGCCTAAACCTTGGTTTCGGAGCCGCCGTCGCTTGAGCTTCAAGAGACGGAGACAGCAGCCGCGCGCAAGCAGAATCTCCGAGGGGCCCCGCGTGCGGGGATACGGCGATTGTGCTTGTGCGGGGATGATGGCTCTGTCACGCCAAAGATGAAGCGATGGCGGCTCTGAGACCTTGGTTTTGGTGAGTCCCGAAGCGCCCCCGATTTTTTGAAAAATCGGTGCCCGCGCGGGATCAGATCATCCCGAGCAGACGATCCCGGTCGCCGACGTCATCGCGGCGGGAAATCACCTGCGCCAGTTCTTCAATCGACGCAATAGAGTGGCCTGCGCGGAAACTGTCCACATGTGGCAGCATCGCCGCGATGCCACGGGCGCGCGGTGCGAAATCTTCCCACCTTAGCAAGGGATTGATCCAGATGAGACGTTGGGCCGAGAGATGCAGACGCTCCATCTGTTTTTCCAGCGCGTCGGGGTCGTCGCGGTCGAGACCATCGGTGATAAGAAGAACCACGGCCCCCTGCCCCAGCACACGACGCGACCACTGCTTGTTGAACGCCTCAAGGCAGGCCCCGATCCGCGTTCCGCCCTCCCAATCCTGCGCCTCTGCGCCCGCAGCTTTCAGGGCCGCATCGACATCGCGGTGGTCGAGATGGCGCGTGATGTTCGTGAGGCGTGTGCCGAAGGTGAAAGCGTGCACCTTGGCCCAACCCGCGCCCTTCGCATTCGCCACCGCATGGAGGAAATGCAGGACCACGCGGGAATACTGGCTCATCGACCCGGAAATGTCGCAGAGCGCAACGAGGTTCGGATAGCGCACCCGCGGGGTTTTCCATTTCAAATCCCGCATCTCTCCCCCCCGCCGCATGGCGGCGCGCAGCGTGCGCGCGGGGTCGACGCGGCCCATCCCGGCGGCGCGGGTGCGCCGGGTGGGCATGGGATCGACCGGCAGCGCCATGCGGGCGAGCATGGCCTTGGCTTGTGCCATCTCGTCCGTGCTCATCTGTTCGAAATCGAGGGTTTTAAGTTGCTCTTCGGCACTCATGGTGAGCGAGGCGTCAATTTCGATTTCGGTCCCGCCCTCCTCCATCTCCGGCAGGTCGATGTCGTCGCCTGCACCGTCCAGCAGCGCTTCGGCGGCGCGTTTTTCTGCCGCCTGCGCGCTGCGGTCTTCCTGCACGCCGCGCACCGCAGGCAGCATGGCGGCCATCATATGTTCGAGATAGCGCGGGTCGCGCCAGTAGAGGCGGAAGATTTGCGCAAATACGGCGCGGTGTTCGGGTTTGGAGACGAAGCAGGCGTGGAGCGTCCAGTAGAAGTCGCGCTTTTCGGTGAAGCCTGCCTTGGTGACGGCGGTGATCGCATCCATTACACGGCCCGTGCCGATGGGCAGGCCCGCCCGGCGCAAGGCGCGCGCAAAATGCGTGATGTTGCCTGCGAGGCGCGGGGTGTCGGGCAGGTCGAGCGGTGCGTATTCTGGCATCTGTCGGACCGGGGGTTCTACCCCCGGACCCCCGTCGTATTTTTGGTCAGAAGAAACATCATGCGGGTTCGAGAGAGGCCTTGGCCTCGTCCAGAAGGCGCTTGGCCTCGGAGCCTTGCAGCTTCTGGATGTCGTCCTGGTATTTGAGGATCGCGCCCAGCGTGTCGGCGATGACCTCGGGGCTGAGCGTGAGGATGTCGAGCGCCAGCAGGCATTTGGCCCAGTCAATGGTTTCGGCGACGCCGGGTTTCTTGAACAGATCTTCGGTGCGGAGGCGCTGGACGAAGGCCACCACTTCGCGGCTGAGGTCTGCGGCGGCTTCGGGCGCGCGGGCCTCAAGAATTTCCATTTCGCGGTCGAAATCGGGGTAGTCGACCCAGTGGTAGAGGCAGCGTCGTTTGAGCGCGTCGTGCACTTCGCGCGTGCGGTTGGAGGTGAGAATGACGATGGGCGGCTCTTGCGCCTTGATCGTACCCAGTTCCGGGATGGTGACCTGGAAGTCCGACAGCGCTTCCAAGAGGAACGCCTCGAACGGTTCGTCCGTGCGGTCCAATTCGTCAATCAGCAAGACCGGCGCGCCATTCGCGTCGGGGCGCATGGCGTCCAGAAGCGGGCGTTCGATCAGGTAGTCGTCGGAGAAAAGCTCGGTTTGCAGCGCCTTGCGGTCGGCCCCGCCTGCCGCTTCTGCCGTGCGGATCGCGACCATCTGGGCCGGGAAGTTCCATTCGTAGACGGCGGAGGATGCATCGAGCCCTTCGTAGCATTGCAGGCGGATCAGGCGGCGGTTGAGACTGGCGGCGAGCGCTTTGGCGATTTCCGTTTTGCCGACCCCGGCCTCGCCTTCGAGAAACAGGGGGCGGCCCAGCGACAGGCTGAGGAAGACCACCGTGCCAAGTGCGCGGTCACAGACATAGCCCTGATCGGCCAGCATGGCCTGCACGGCGTCGATGGAGGTGGGGGTGTGCATCGGCTCTCCTTTGTCACGCTCCAACGTGCACCGTCTGGGCTTGGGGTCAAGGGCTGCGTTGCGTCGCGCGCGTTGACGGGATTCGTGTGAAATGGCATTGTGTTAACGGGTTGAGAATGAGGTTTGCGGCATAAGGCACGCGAACCCGGAACACAGAGGCGGCGGATGATGGCCCCGGCAGACAAGGCAGGCATGTGATGCGCATCACGGCGGTGACCTGCGTCAAGAATGAGGGGCCGTTCCTGCTGGAGTGGATCGCGTTCAACCGCCTGATCGGGGTGAGCGATCACCTGTTTTATTCCAACGATTGCACGGATGGGACCGATGCGCTGCTGGACGCGCTGGCCGCACGGGGCCTGTGCCGGCATCTGCCCAACCCGGCCGAGGGGCGCAATTATCAGATGGAAGCGTTGAAGGACGCGCGCCAGCAGGACATCGTGGCCGGGGCCGATTGGGTCTGGATCGCGGATGTGGACGAGTTTCTGAACATCCATGTGGGCGATCATACGATCCCCGCGCTGATTGAGGCCTGCGGCGATCCGCAGGCGATTTCGGTGAATTTCCAGTTCTTTGCCAATGACGGGGTGGACGGGTTTGTCGACCGGCCCGTGATCGGTCAGTTCACGCGGTCGCACAATCCGGACCTATGGTGTGGGGAGGCGGCGATTGAGGTCAAGTCACTGGTGCGGAAGGATTTTCCGCTGAAGTATTACGGCGCGCACCGCCCGTTTCAGCGGGGCAAGGCGAAACCTGCCTGGACCGATGCGTCGGGGCGCGCGGTGCCGCACCGGTTTCTGGTGGCCGCCAACCCGCGGCGCATCCGCCGCTTTCCGGCGCGCGGAGCGCGCGCTTTTGCGACGCTCAACCATTATGCGCTGCGCAGTCTTGACAGTTATCTGGTCAAAAACGACCGCGGCGATGTGAACCGCGAGAACCGCGCATTTGACGACACCTATTGGCGCGAGCGGAACGATCCCGCGTGGCAGGACAAAAGCATTCAGCGCTATCTGCCCGACCTCAAAACGGCGCTGGCAGAGTTGAAAAGCGACACGGACATCAAAGCGCTGCATGACACTTGTGTGCGCCTGCACCGGGCCAAACGGGATGCGTTGCTGGCCCAGCCCGCCTATCAGGCGATGCAGGCGCAATTGCGCGCCGCGCCGACCCTGCCCCCGCAGGAAGAAGCGATGCTGATCGACCTGGGCCTGATGGAGAGCGTGGCATGAGCCTGCGCGTGGTCAATCTGGGCCTGCCCAAGACGGGCACCACCACGCTGGCCCGCGCGCTGCGGCGGGCGGGGCTGGTCACGGCAGACCACCGCGTCCGCAAGCGCCAGACCAAGAACAAGGCGTTGCACCACAAGTTTGTCGCTGATCTGCTGTATCGCGGGTACTTTGAGACGGGCAATCCCGCCTTCTATTTCGACGGGTTTCACGCGATTTCGGAAACCAGCGTTCTGCGCGAGGGGCGGTCGCTGTGGCCGCAGATGGATTTCGGGCTGATCATGGCGCTGCGCAAACACAATCCCGGCATCAAGTTTCTGGCCTCGAACCGTGATCCCTTTGCCATGTCGCAAAGCATGCTGGCCTGGTCCAATCTGGGCACCGAACGCCTGCCCGCATCGAATATTCCGGGCATGCCCGAAGGGTTCGGGCAGACCAGCGTCGAACGCATGCAGTGGATCGAGGCGCATTACGCCCACCTGCGCGCGATCTTTCGGGATGACGATGATTTTCTGGAATATGACATCACCGATCCGGCCGCCCCAGACCTGATCAGCGGCTTTCTGGAAATGCCGATCAAGTGGTGGGGCAAGGCCAATGCCAACCCAGAGAACGCGGTGGCCTGATGCGCGTTCACCTGCATATCGGGCTGGAACAGGTCGGGGCCGCGCGGCTGCAACGGGTGCTGGCCGACAAGCGCGACCAACTGGCAGGCAAGGGGGTGCTGTTCGCCCAAAGCCCCGGCAACAAGAACCACACGCGGCTCTATATGGCGGTGACGGATGCGGCGCATATCGATCCCCTGCGCTACAACCGCGGCTATATCACACCCGAGAAACAGAAGGCGCTGCGAGATACCGTCGCCGCCGATCTGGCCCGCGAGGTGGCGCAGCACAGCCCCGATCATCTGATCCTGTCCGCCGCACAGCTGGGCGGCAGTCTGGTCACCCGGTCCGAGGTGCAGCGGCTGAAGGACCTGCTGACCCCCCTGTCGACCGACATCCGCATCATCGCCCATGTGGACGAACCCGCCCGCCTGCTGGCGCGCCACTACGCCAATCAGGTGATGGAGGGGCGCGGCACACCGCTGAGCCGCGAGCTGGACCTGGCCGGTACGGCAACCTGGTGGGCCGATGCGCTGGCCGACGCACCGCAGATCGACCCGCAGGCCGGGCAATTCATCGAAAATCAGGCAGCCCCCTTCTGGCTTGACTATGCAGCGCTTGAACGGCACTGGAACGGCGTTTTTGGGGCCGGTGCGCTTCGCTTCCGCGCCTATGACCCGGACATCTTTGCGTCCCCAAAGGTGACCGAAGAACTGCGCGCCGCGTTTCAGATCGACCCGCAGATCGGCAAGGCGAAAGAGGCGCAGATGCCTGCCGAACCCTCTGCCGCGTGGCTGGCGCGCGGGCGGCAGTTGAACGCGCTGCTCTTGCGGATGCTGGGCACCTCCAAACGCATTCTGCCGCGCCCCCTGTGGCGCAGCTTCATGGCCGAGATTGAGGTGGATGGCCCCCCGATTGATCCTGCGCACCTGTCTGCCATCTCGAAAACCTTCGCGGCGCAAAACGCGGCCATTGCCAAGGCGCACGGCCTGCCCCCAGCCCTGTTCAAAGCCCCGCGCGCCAAAAAACCGTGGACCGAGGCGGACCCGACCTTCGGCTTTCGCCCGTCGCAATACCTGCTGGGCTTTCTGTGGCGCATCGACAAGGCCACGCAGGACGCGCGCAAGACCAAGGCCGCCGATCTTGCCCGGCTGAACGGCACCGCCCTGCCCGTTGCAGACGCGGATGAAACGCCCGAAACAGATGGCCTGACCGACGCCGCACGCGCGCTGATGCCGCCGCTGGCGGTTCAGAATTTCGCGAAACTGCGCCGCTCGTCCTTTGCCCCGCACAACCGGCTGGGTGCGGTGAACGAAGAGGAGATGGCCGCCGCCTATAGCCCCGTGCCGCCGCGCAGCCTGCCAAAAGGGTTCACCGGCAACGTCATCGTCGGCTGCATGAAGAACGAAGCACCCTATATTCTGGAATGGATCGCCTATCACCGCGCCATCGGCATCGACAATTTCCTGATCTACACCAACGGCTGCGCGGACGGCACCAGCGAGATGCTGGACCGTCTGCAAGAGATGGGCGTGGTCCAGCACCGCGACAACGAAGGCTGGAAAGGCAACTCGCCCCAGCAATACGCGCTGAACCAGTCGCTCAAGGAACCCGTGATCAAAAACGCCGACTGGATCATCCATATCGACGTGGACGAGTTCATGAACGTGCGCACCGGCAATGGCACGCTGCAGGATTTCTTTGACGCCGTGCCCGATGCCACCAACGTCGCCATGACCTGGCGGCTTTTTGGCCATAACGGCGTGACCGCGCTCAAGGACGACTTCGTGATCGACCAGTTCGATCACTGTGCCCCGAAATACTGCCCCAAGCCGCACACGGTCTGGGGGTTCAAGACCATGTTCAAGAACATCGGCGCCTACGAAAAGATCAGCTGCCACCGCCCCAACAAGCTGAACCCCGACAAAAAGGCCGACGTGCGCTGGGTCAACGGCTCGGGCCAGGACATGACCCGCGAAGTGGTCGACAATGGCTGGCGCAACTCGAAAAACTCCATCGGCTACGACCTGCTGCAACTCAATCACTACGCCCTGCGCAGCGCCGAAAGCTTTCTGATCAAGCGGCAACGGGGCCGCGCCCTGCACGTGGACCGGTCGATTGGCATCAACTACTGGATCCGCATGGACTGGTCCGACTTTCGCGACATCACGATCAAGCGCAACCTGCCCCGGCTGCGGCTGGAATACGACGCGTTGCTTGCGGATGCGGGCCTGCGCAAATGGCACGCGTTTGGCCTCGACTGGCACCGGGCCAAGGCCGAGGAATTGCACGCCACGCCCGAGTTTCAGGACCTTTATACCCAGGCGCTCAAGGTGAAACTGACGGAAACCGAGCGCGTGGCCTATGCCCTTGCCCTCGATATGGAGAGCTGACGTGGACGACGTGGACGGTGCCCCCCCCTACAGCCTCGACAAGGCGCAGTGCGTGCGCAGCCGGGGCATGTTTTTCCCCAAGCACCCCGACATCATCCGCGGCAACGTGCGCCTGTCGCTGCGCCGCCACGCCTATGAACATTACGAAAGCGAGGCCGCGCTCAAGGTGGTGCGCGCGGGCGACATCGTGCTCGAACTGGGCGGCGGCATCGGCTACATGTCCACGCTGGTCGCCACAAAACAGGCGATTGACCACGTCCATGTGTTCGAGGCCAACCCTCGCCTGATCCCCTATATCCACGACGTGCACAAGGTGAACAAAGTCACCAACGCCACCGTGCACAACGCCATTCTGGGCGCGCGCAAGGGCAAGGCCAAGTTCCACGTGCGCAAGAATTTCCTGGCCTCGTCGCTGTCCGAGATCAAGGGGCGGCCCGCCATCGCCATCGAAGACATCGACGTGGTCAATGCCCGCGCGACCATCAAATCCATCGCCCCCACGGTGCTGATCTGCGACATCGAAGGGGCCGAGGTTGACGTGATCCCCCGGCTTGACCTGTCATCGGTCCGCGTGGCGATTGTCGAAACCCACCCGCAGTGGATCGGGCCCAAGGGCATCAACACCGTGTTTCAGGCCTTCATGGATGCGGGTCTGGCCTATTCCCACCGCGGGTCGGTCCGCAAGGTCGTCTGCTTTCGCCGCGATTGGCCGCTGAAGTGACCCATCTCGCGCTGCTGACGGTCCGCAACGAAGCGGCCTTTTTGCTGGAATGGCTGGCGCATCACCGGGCCGTGGGCTTTGATGATTTCCTCGTGTTTTCAAACGATTGCGGCGATGGCACCGATGCGATGCTGGATCGGTTGCAGGCGTTGGGCTGGCTCACCCATGCGCGCAATGACGGCCCCTATGACAAGGGCGGCATCCAGTTCACCGCGCTCAAGGCGGCGGCGCGGATGGACCAGGTGCGCGCGGCGGATTGGATTCTGCCACTCGACATCGACGAGTTTGTGAACATCCACGCGGGCGACGGCACGCTCGCGGCCCTGCACGCCGCCCTGCCCGACGCGACGGCAATCACGCTCACTTGGCGGCTTTTCGGCAACCACGATCAGGTGCGGTACGTGGATGCACCGGTGACCGACACCTTTCCCATGGCCGCGCCGGACATCCTGCACTGGCCCTGGCGCGCGTCGATGTTCAAGACGCTCTACGCCAACGATGGCACCTATGCCAAACCGGGCGTGCACCGCCCGCGCGATGTGGATGACACCAAGCTGGCGCAGGCCCGCTGGTTCGACAGCCATGGCCGCGAGCTGGACGACCAGTTCAAGACGCGGCGCATCTTTTCCACCTATGGCAGGCCCAACTACGGGCTGGCGCAGATCAACCACTACCCGCTGGGCGCGATGGAAAGCTACGTGCTCAAGGCCGACCGCGGGCGCGCGGTGCACAGCGACGACATGCTCGGCGTGGATTACTGGGTCGAACGCAACTTCAATACAGCCGAGGACCGCAGCATCGCCCGCTACCGCAGCGCCCGCGATGCCCATCTGACAGAGCTGATGGCCGACGCAGAGCTCGCCCGCCTGCACACCGCCGCCGTCGCCTGGCGCAAGGCCCGCTTTGACACACTGATGCAGCAAGAACCTTTTCGCGCACTCTTTGGCCGTCTGCTGATGACCCCGCCCACGCGCCCGGTGCCGCCCAAGGCCGCGCAATTCATGATCAGATACGCCAATCTGGCGCGTCAATCCGCCCCGCCAAAAGCGCCCTGACAGATTCACTTTTTCGCACATTTGCCCCAAATGGGGAGTATCTTGCAGGCAACCCGCTGGCTTAACTGCGGGATGTGAGGAGTGAGTGATGCAGACCGATTTTCCGCCGTTTGAACCGAATCTGGCCGACCTACCGCGCGGCAAATGGTTGAACCACCTGTCAGAAATATCTGAAAAACATGGGTTTTTTCAATCGCTGGGACGCAAGCACTTCGCCGCCTTCATCGAACGTGGTGACACGCTGGTTGTCACATTCGAATCGATCCAGGGCATGCGCGCGCTCACCCCCGAAGCTGAACCACTGGGCTGGACGCTGGTGCGCGACAACGACTGGTCCCACCTCTGCATCGCCTCGGACGGTGACACATGGTTCCGCGATGCCCATGTCATCGGCCTGTTTGACAAGATGTCGGATGACGGCTTTTTCGACAGCTACGACACCATCCTGTTCTACGGTGCGGGCCCTTGCGGCTATGCGGCAGCCGCCTTTTCCGTGGCCGCCCCCGGCGCGCGCGTGCTGATGATCCAGCCCCAGGCCACGCTCGATGCGCGCATCGCCGGCTGGGACACCCGCTTTGCCGACATGCGCCGCACCGATTTCACCGCGCGCTACGGCTATGCCCCCGACATGCTCGACGCCTGTGACCGCGCATTTGTCCTCTATGACCCGCGCGAAACGCAGGACGCCATGCACGCGGCCCTGTTCGCCCGCCCCGCCGTGACACGGTTTCAACTGCGCCATATGGGCGATACGATCCAAAGCGATCTGATGGCCATGAACGTGCTGATCGATCTGATGGAAGAGGCCGCCGAGGGCACGCTCGACACGCTGCAATTTGCGAAAATCTACCGCGCCCGCCGCGCCTATCCCGCCTATCTGCGCCGTGTCATGGCCGCGCTCGACCGCGACAAGCGCACCGAACTGTCCTACAAGCTGGCGCGCAACGTGGTGGCCCGTATGAAAAAGGCCCCCCGCTTCCAGCGCCGTCTGACCGAACTGGAAACCGCCCGCAAACGCGCACCCCTTCGCGAAGTCGGCGCCGAGGGCTAGAACGCCGCGCAGGCGCGTGCTAACGGCGGGCCATGACGACCCTGACACTCGCCCGCCCCGACGACTGGCACCTGCATCTGCGCGACGGTGCGATGATGCGCGCCGTGCTGCCCTGGACCGCCCGGGACTTTGCCCGCGCCATCATCATGCCGAACCTCGTGCCCCCCGTGGTCACCGGCGCGCAAGCCGCCGCCTACCGCGACCGCATCCTGGCGGCCCTGCCGGGCGGCATGGTGTTCGAGCCGCTGATGACGCTCTATCTGACCGAAGACACCGACGCCGACGATGTTGCCGCCGCCCATGCCAGCGGCCTGATCAAAGCGGTCAAGCTCTACCCCGCAGGCGCCACCACCAACTCCGCCTCGGGCGTGACCAATTTCGACCACGTCCGCCCCGTGCTCGACCGCATGGCCGAGATCGGCCTACCGCTCTGCGTGCACGGCGAGGTGACGGACCACGACATCGATATTTTCGACCGCGAGGCGGTGTTCATCGACCGTGTGCTCGACCCGATCCGCCGTGCCACCCCGGGCCTGCGCGTGGTGATGGAACATATCACGACCTCCGACGCCGTGGACTATGCCAGCGCCCAGGACGACACGCTGGGCGCCACGATCACCACGCACCACCTGGTGATCAACCGCAACCACATCCTGGCGGGGGGGATCAAGCCGCACTATTACTGCCTGCCCGTTGCCAAACGCGAAGAGCACCGGCTGGCCCTGCGCACAGCCGCGACCAGCGGCGACACACGCTTCTTTCTCGGCACCGACAGCGCGCCACATACGGATGCCAACAAACTCCTGCCCTGCGGCTGCGCGGGCTGCTTCACCGCGCCCAACACCCTGCCCATCCTCGCGCAGGTGTTCGAAGAGGACGGTGCGCTCGACCGGCTCGAAGCCTTTGCATCCCGAAATGGTCCCGGCTTTTACGGTCTGCCGGTCAACAACGAAACAATTACCCTGACCAAGACCGCACCCACCCTGCCCGACCATATCGACACGGATGACGGCCCGGTCACAGTCTTCGACCCCGGCTTTGCCCTGTCGTGGTCGGTGTCCTGATCTTCTTCTCTTTGAAAAATACGGCCGCCGGAGGCTCCTGCATCCTCCTGCCGCGCCACAGCCCGAAAGAAATGTCATGATCCCAACCAGCTTTCCCTCCTCCGAAGAAATGGCGCGCCTGACGGCCCGCATGCTGCTGGAAATCAAGGCCGTGCACTTCAACGCAGCTGAGCCATTCACACTGGCCTCGGGCCTGCCCTCACCCACATATATCGACTGTCGCAAGCTGATCTCCTACCCGCGCATCCGCACCACGCTGATGGATTTTCTGACCGTCACCGTCATGCGCAACGCAGGGTTCGAGGCGTTCGACAATGTCGCAGGCGGCGAGACGGCAGGCATCCCCTTTGGCGCGCTGGTGGCCGAACGCATGGCCCTGCCCATGACCTATGTGCGCAAAAAGCCCAAAGGCTACGGGAAGAACGCCCGCATCGAGGGCGTGATGACGCCAGGCCAGCGGGTCCTTCTGGTCGAGGATCTGACGACCGATGGTGGCTCGAAGCTCAGCTTCGTGGACGCCATCCGCGACACGGGTGCCACCTGCGCGCACACGGCGGTGATCTTCTACTATGACATCTTCCCCGAGACCAAAAAGACGCTGGGCGATCACGGCGTAACCCTGCACCACCTCTGCACCTGGTGGGACGTGCTGGCCGAGGCGCAAGCCTCAGGGGCCTTCGACTCTGCAACCCTAAGCGGTGTCGAGGAGTTTCTAAACGACCCCCGCGCGTGGCAGGCGGCGCGCAGCTAGGCACGCCGTCGCGTCAACCGCAATTTCCTGCAAAATTATATCCTGTGGATGCCTGTGCAAAACTGCGATTCTTTTGCCATCGCGCCCACAGATATGGTAGTATCCTCAGACGTCGCCACCATATGCAGGACGCCAAACCCCTGGGCTGTCGATCATCCACCGGCTTGTCCACAGACTTACTCCCGGTTTCCAAAGCGCCCGCGCCTATGGCAAGACGTCCCCCACGGGGACAGCAGAACAACGAGCAGAGAGTGGGGCAATGAACGAGATTGCAGCAATCAATCCGACCGGTGTGGCGGTTCAGGACGCCGAGACCATGCCCCACTCGATCGAGGCCGAGCAGCAATTGCTGGGCGCGATCCTGACCAACAATGACATCTACGACCGCGTGGCCGCGATCATCAACCCGACCCATTTCTACGACCCGGTCCACGCCCGCATCTTCGAAATTTCCGCGGCCCGCATTGCCAAGAATAACCTCGCCTCGCCCGTGACGCTCAAGGCGTTCATGGAGGATGACGAGGGCCTGAAGGAACTGGGCGGTCCCGCCTATCTGGCGCGCCTTGCCGGTGCCGCCATCAGCGCCTTTGCGGTGCGTGATTATGCGCAGATGATCTATGACCTGGCGGTGCGCCGCGACCTGATCCAACTGGGCCGCGATATCAGCGCCAAGGCGGCCAAGGTCGATGTGGCCTCCGAGCCCAAGGAGCAGATTGTCGAGGCCGAACAGGCGCTCTACAAGCTCGCGGAGCAGGGCACGTCTGAGGGCGGTTTTCAAAGCTTTCTCAAGGCCGTAACGGACGCTGTTAATGTTGCTAACGCCGCCTATCAGCGCGAGGGGGGCCTCGCGGGCATCTCCACCGGCCTCATCGACATGGACAAGAAATTGGGCGGCCTGCACCCCTCGGACCTTCTGATCCTCGCGGGGCGTCCATCGATGGGGAAAACCTCGCTCGCGACCAACATCGCCTTCAACATCGCCAAGGCCTACAAGAAGGGCCTGAAACCCGACGGGACCGAAGGGTCGATCGAAGGCGGCGTCGTGGGCTTTTACTCATTGGAGATGAGCGCCGAACAACTCGCCGCACGTATCCTGTCCGAAGCCGCCGAAGTGCCCAGCGAAAACATTCGCCGCGGTGACATGACCGAAGCCGAGTTCCGCCGCTTCGTGGATGCCGCCAAGCAGCTTGAAGCCTGCCCGCTCTATATCGATGACACCCCCGCCATTCCGATTGCCCAACTTGCCGCCCGCGCGCGCCGCCTGAAACGGACCCACGGGCTGGACGTGTTGATGGTCGACTACCTGCAACTGGTGCGCGGCGGCGCCGAGAACCGGGTGCAGGAGATCGCCGAGATCTCCATGGGCCTCAAGGCCATCGCGAAGGAATTGAACATTCCCGTCATCGCCCTGTCCCAGCTCAGCCGTCAGGTCGAAAACCGCGAAGACAAGCGCCCGCAACTGTCGGACCTGCGGGAATCGGGATCAATCGAGCAGGATGCGGACGTCGTGATGTTCGTGTTCCGCGAGGAATATTACAAAGAGCGCGAAAAACCCGGCGATCACGATTTGGAAGCCATGGCCAAATGGCAGGAAGAGATGGAGCGCCTGCACGGCCGCGCCGAAGTGATCATCGGCAAGCAGCGCCACGGCCCCATCGGGACGGTGGACCTCAGCTTTGAGGGCCGGTTCACACGGTTCGGCAACCTTGTGCAGCCCTGGCAGCAGGGTGGCGGTGGCGGCGGTGACGTCGGGTTCTGATCCAAAGGACGCTGTCGCGACACGATTCATTTTTGTGAATGAGGGGCGCTGCCCCTCAAACTCCCCGGAGTATTTTCGGCCAGAAGAAAGGCATGGCTGGCTTGTGATTGGACAGGTCGCCTATAGTCTTGCACGCTGCGGGCATGCGGTTTCTGTATGCATTGCTGATTGGCTTGGCCGCGCCTCTGGTGGCGCAAGAGCGCACAGAGGTGGATGTGGAGCTGTTCCTCGCCGTCGATGTCAGCCGCTCCATGCAACCTTACGAATTGGAAATTCAGCGCCGGGGCTATGCCGCAGCCCTTGTATCGCCCGAGGTGCAGGATGCCATCGCCAGCGGCCTGCTTGGTCGCATCGCCATCGCCTATGTCGAATGGGCCGGGGCCTCTCACCAGCGCGAGATTGTGCCCTGGACCCTGCTGGCCACCCCCGAGGATGCGGCCCGCGTGGCCGCACGGATCACCGCGCATTTTGATGACGGGATGCGCCGGACGTCAATCTCCAGCGCCCTGACCCACGCCGCCGACAGCATCGAAGCAAACAGTTTCAACGGGTTGCGCCGCGTTATTGACGTCTCGGGCGATGGGCCCAACAATATGGGCGCGCCGGTCACAGACGCCCGCGATGCGGTCCTGGCCCGCGGCATCACCATCAACGGCCTGCCCCTGATGACCCAGGATGACGGCATCATGGCGCGCTGGAACATCCCCGACCTCGATGTTTATTACACCGCCTGCGTGATCGGCGGCACCGGCGCTTTTGTGGTCCCCGTCATCGACTGGTCCGAGTTTGAAGACGCCGTGCGCCGCAAGCTGGTGCATGAAATCGCGGGCCAGCCCGAACGGCTGTGGCGCGCGCAGGCCACGCCCCCCTATAACTGCCTCATTGGCGAGGAGATCTGGGAGCGCAACCGCGACATCTTTGCCCTCCCCTAAAACTGGCGTGTTTTTCCCCCTTCACCTCGCCGCGCGGTCCTGCCAAACACGACGCCATGAGTTCTGGAACGCTGACCATCGACCTGGGCGCCCTGGTGCGCAACTGGCAGACCCTGGGCGCGATGAGCGCGGGCGAAACCGGTGCCGTGGTCAAGGCAGATGGCTACGGACTGGGGGCGGCCGCCGTCGGGCGCGCTTTGGCGGGCGCGGGCGCGCGGCACTTCTTTGTGGCCACCGCAGAAGAAGGCAGCACCCTGCGCAGCACTTTGGGCCAAGGCCCCGTCATCTATGTCTTTTCCGGCCATATGGACGGCGACACGGCCCCTATCCGCGACGCCGCACTGACCCCGCTTTTGAATTCGGTCGACCAGATGCTGCGCCATGTCGAGGCGCTGCCCGGCCATGCGTTCGGCATCCAGCTTGACAGCGGCATGAACCGGCTGGGATTTGAACCCGCCGAATGGTCCGCCGTGCGGGACATTGCCGTGGCGCAGAACCCGGCGCTGATCATGTCGCATCTGGCCTGCGCGGACGTGCCGGAGCACCCCATGAACGCCCAGCAACTGGCGGCTTTCCGCGACATGACCGACGGGTTGGATATCCCCAGATCGCTTGCGGCCACCGGCGGCACGCTTCTGGGCGAAGACTATCATTTCGAGATGACCCGCCCCGGCGTCGGCCTCTATGGTGGGCTGCCGTTCGTCGATGCCCACCCCGTGATCACGCTCGATCTGCCGTTGATCCAGGTGCGCGACGTGGCGCAGGGCGAAACGGTGGGCTACGGCAACACTTGGACCGCCCCGCGCGACAGCCGCATCGCCACCGTATCGGGCGGCTATGCCGACGGGTTGATCCGCGCCATGGGGCCGCGCGCCACGCTCTATGCCGGGGACATGCCCTGCCCGGTGGTGGGCCGGGTGTCGATGGACCTGATCACCGCCGATGTCACGATCCTGGGCGCGGATCCGACAGCGCTGCAATTGATCGGGCGGCATCAATCGGTCGACACCGTGGCCGATGCGGCAGGCACAATCGGCTATGAAATCCTCACCTCACTTGGCGCGCGCTACCACCGGACGCTGGTGGAATGAGGCTGCTCGCCACGATCGGAAGCGCCGTTCTGGCGCTGCTGGCCGCCATCGGGCGCGTTGCGCTGTTCTTTGGCCAGACGGTGTCGCATCTGGTGCGCCCGCCCTTCTACCCGCGCGAACTGGCGCTGGCCCTGCTCAACATCGGCTGGCTGTCCCTGCCGGTCGTGGGCCTGACCGCCATCTTCACCGGTGGCGCGCTGGCCTTGCAAATCTACGCCGGTGGCGCGCGCTTCAATGCCGAAGCCGTGGTGCCCCAGATTGTCGCCATCGGCATGGTGCGCGAACTGGGCCCGGTGCTGGTGGGCCTGATGATTGCCGCCCGCGTCACCTCCTCTATCGCTGCCGAAATTGCCACGATGAAAGTGACCGAACAGATCGACGCGCTGGTCACGCTCTCCACGCACCCGATGAAATACCTCACCGTGCCGCGCGTGCTGGCCGCAACGCTCGTTGTGCCGCTGCTGGTCGCGGTGGGCGACGTGATCGGCATCTTCGGCGGCTACGCGGTTGCCACGGGCACGCTGGGCTTCAACGCCGCCACCTATATCCAGAACACAGTCGATTTCCTGGAATTGCGCGACATCACCTCGTCCCTGGCCAAGGGCTCGGTCTTTGGCTGCCTCGCGGCCCTCATGGGCTGCTATTTCGGTATGAATTCAGGCCGCGGCGCCCAGGGCGTGGGCCGCGCCACCAAAGGGTCGGTTGAAGCCGCCGCCGTCCTGATCCTTGCCGCCAATTTCGTGCTGACGGGGGTCTTCTTCTCGCTATGATCCGTTCTTCATCTTGCCGAAAAAACTCCCGCCCCTCGCCCGACAGGTGGCTTTGCCACCGTAAGGGGAGGCTCCCGCACCCCGCAAAGGGCCCGTCTGAATGATCACGCTGTCCAACGTCCACAAAAGCTTTGGCAGCAACCACGTCCTGCGCGGTGTCGACCTGCATGTGGACCGCGGCACATCCGTGGTGATCATCGGCGGCTCGGGCACCGGCAAATCCATCACCATCAAAACGATCCTTGGCCTCGTCACCCCCGACCGTGGCACCATCACCGTGGATGGCCAGGACGTCACCCAAACCGGCGACCGCGACGCCTTTCTCGCCCGCTTTGGCATGCTGTTTCAGGGCGCGGCCCTCTTTGACTCGCTGCCCGTCTGGCAAAACGTGGCCTTCCGCCTGCTGCGCGGCAGCCTCGCCCGCCCCAAGGCCGAAGCGCGCGAGATTGCCATCGAAAAGCTGCGCCGCGTGGGTCTGACCCCGGATGTGGCCGACCGGCTGCCCGCAGAGCTGTCGGGCGGGATGCAGAAACGCGTAGGCCTTGCCCGAGCCATCGCCGCCGAGCCCGAGATCATCTTCTTTGACGAACCCACCACCGGGCTCGACCCGATCATGGCCGGTGTCATCAACGACCTCATCCGCGAGATCGTGACGGAGATGGGCGCCACCACCATGACCATCACCCATGACATGACCTCGGTGCGCACCATCGCCGACACCGTGGCCATGCTGCACGGGGGCAAGATCAGGTGGACCGGCCCCGTGGCCGACATCGACGCGGCACAGGACCCCTATGTCGACCAGTTCATCCATGGCCGCGCCGAAGGCCCAATTGAAACGGTGCGCTGACCGGGTCGGCGGGCGGGCGCCTTTGCGCAGCAAACAGACCGGCCGGACGACATCCAAATTGCGACCCATCGCCGCGGATTAACCAAATTTATTCAACATCTTGCGCGGCATAGCTGAGAATATGTACTTTCCGGCCCAAACTGTGCACTTTGCCAAAAACGAGCCCAAAACGGGTCAGATCCCCGCTCAAAACGCCGGTTCAAAATGTGCAGTTTGCCCCGCATATTGCGCAGTCTTGCCAAGTGACACACGCCCAAACGCCCCCAAACCCACCTGGCACCCTATGGTTAACAGACCGCACGCCCCCACCCCTTGACAGACCCTCCGACACCCGGCCACCTCGCCCCATGCTGCGCTGGATCAACCTCTCCCTGCTCGTACTCTTTCCCCTGTCATGGACCGCCCCCCTGCTCCGCGCCGGGATGCTGCCGCTCTTTGGCCTGACCGAAATTTCGGTCCTGAGCGGTCTGCACGCGCTCTGGCAAACCGACCTCTTTCTGGCCCTCGTCGTCGCGCTCTTCGCCCTCGTGGCCCCAATGGCCAAGACGCTTGGACTGGCCCTTTTGCATTGGAATGTGCTTGATCCACGCGCCGCTCCGGCCCTGCGGGTCATGGGCAAACTGGCCATGGCCGACATCTTCCTGATCGCGATCTACATCACCATCGCCAAGGGCGTCGGCGTGGGACGGATCGAGGTGGCGTGGGGCCTGTACCTGTTCACAGGCTGCATTCTGGCGTCACTTTGGATCAGCTTTCAGACGGAAAAAATGGCGGCAAAATCACCAGATTGACGCCAATGCGGAAACAACCAACGGACCGCCGCATCGCATTCACCACCTTTTGACTGTATTTTCCGTCGCTTAAGGGTAAACTCTTGAGGTGTACGGTATCTTCTGGGGGGAAGGCTGGTGTCTCACATTCTATTCGCAGCCCAGGTGTTTTCCGCGTTCATGCGGCGGATCGCACTGGTGGTGTTTGCCCTTCTGGCCGCCGGTTTGACGCTCTCCACAACCCTCGCGATTGCGGGCCTCTGGCCCTGGGTCGACCTGGCGGTTTCGTGGAACGGCGCCCCGGTGCCGCAGGCGGGCCTCTATGCCCAGATCGGCCTTACGGTCCTTGCGCTGGCCTTGTGCTTTTTCCTGCCATCAAATGCGCGCATCCTGCGGTTGGAACACTCCCACAGGCGTTTTGACATCGGCGTCGATGACATCACCCGCGCCTACCATGCTGCCCACCACGCCGACCGCGATGGCGTCTTTGCCTTGGGTGACGCCTTTGAAAGCACGCGGGACCGACTGGCCTTTCTCCACGACCACCCCGACCTCGGGACACTCGAACCGGAACTCCTTGAACTCGCAGCGAAAATGTCTCACATCAGCCGCGACCTGGCCGACGCCTACGCGACTGAAAAGGTGGCACGCGCACGCTCATTCCTGCAGGAACGGCAATTCGAAATCGAGAAATTCAACGACCGTCTGGATCAGGCCAAGGCCATCCATGGCGAGTTTTCGACCTGGATCAACCGGCTGGAACTGGAAGAAAACGTCGCCCGCGCCAAGCTCGAAGATTTGCTGGACGAGATGGAGCGACTGTTGCCCGAGCTGAGCCAGCCCGCAACACCGCCCAAGGTCACCCAACTGCCCCGCCGCGCTGAATAGAAACCGAATAGGGCTTGCCCGTCCCCGCCCCCGCTGGCAGATCAGGGCGCATGGCGAAATCCACCACCACCTATACCTGCACTGCGTGCGGCACGTCCTTTTCCAAATGGTCGGGGCGTTGCGACAATTGTGGCGAATGGAACACCATTTCCGAGGATACAGGCCTGTCGGCGGGCCCCTCCAGCAAGGGGCTTGGCGCGCGCCGCGGCAGCACGGTGACACTGACCGACCTGGGCACGGAAGAAGCGCCGCCCCCCCGCACCGAAAGCAAAGTCGCCGAGCTTGACCGCGTGCTGGGCGGCGGGCTCGTGCCCGCGTCAGCCATTCTGGTGGGGGGCGATCCGGGGATCGGAAAGTCGACGCTGCTGCTGCAAGCTGCTGCAAGATTTGCCCGTAAGGGACTGAAAACAATATATGTCAGCGGGGAAGAGGCAAGCGCGCAGGTTCGCATGCGCGCCCGACGCCTTGGGCTGGCCGACGCGCCTGTTCAACTGGCTGCCGACACCAACCTGCGCAACATCCTGACCACGCTTGAGGCCGAAGCGCCGGGCCTCGCGATCATCGATTCAATCCAGACCATGTGGCTCGACACCGTGGACAGCGCGCCCGGTTCCGTGTCCCAGGTCCGCGCCGCCGCCCACGAGTTGACGACCTTTGCCAAGCGCAAGGGGATCAGCGTCATCCTTGTCGGGCACGTCACCAAAGAGGGTCAGATCGCGGGCCCTCGCGTTGTGGAACACATGGTCGACACGGTGCTCTATTTCGAAGGGGAGCGCGGCCACCAGTTCCGCATCCTGCGCGCAGTCAAGAACCGCTTTGGTCCCGCAGACGAGATCGGCGTGTTCGAGATGACCGGCAAAGGTCTGGCAGAGGTCACCAACCCCTCCGCCCTGTTCCTGTCCGAACGTGGTGAGCCGTCGCCCGGATCGGTCGTGTTTGCCGGGATCGAAGGCACGCGGCCCGTCCTGTGCGAATTGCAAGCGCTCGTTGCCCCCTCGCCCCATTCGCAGGCGCGGCGCACCGTTGTGGGCTGGGACGGCGGGCGGCTTGCCATGATCCTCGCGGTGCTTGAGGCCCGCTGCGGCATCCCCTTTGCCGGGCTGGATGTCTACCTCAACGTCGCGGGCGGCATGAAGATCAGCGAACCTGCCGCCGATCTGGCCGTGGCCGCCGCCCTTTTGTCCGCTCGCGAAGACAGCGCATTGCCCGTCGACACTGTTATTTTCGGTGAAATCAGCCTGTCCGGCGCGCTGCGCCCCGCGCCGCAAACGGAAAACAGGTTGAAAGAGGCTCAAAAACTTGGTTTTTCATCCGCCATCGCACCAAAGGGCGGCAAAGCCCAGGATGCGCCCGGCATGACGCTGAAACGATACAGCGACTTAACGGGATTTGTGGGTGACATTTTCGGCGCCGGTTGAGCGCTGCAAGGGCAGAACAAAGGGGCAGGACCATGGAAGGGTTCACCATCATCGACGGCGCCGTGGCCGTGGTCATCATCCTGTCGGCCCTGCTGGCCTACGGGCGCGGGCTGGTGCGCGAAGCCATGGCCATCGCGGGTTGGATCGCAGCGGCTGTGCTGGCGTTTCTGTTCGCGCCGCGGGTCGAGCCGCTGGTGCGCGAGATCCCCTATGTCGGCGATCTGGTCGCGGACAGCTGCGAGCTGAGCATCATTGGCGCCTTTGCCCTTGTCTTTGCCGTGGCACTGATCGTGGTGTCGCTGTTCACCCCGCTCTTTTCGACGCTGGTGCAACGCTCTGCGTTGGGCGGGCTGGATCAGGGGCTTGGGTTTCTCTTTGGTGTGGCGCGCGGCGTTCTGCTCGTGGCGATTGCGTTCTTTGTCTACGACACGGTGATCACCGGGCAGGAGTTCACCATTGTCGACGAAAGCCGCTCTGCCGCCGTGTTTGGCCGCTTCACCGGCCAGATCGAAGAGCAGAACCCCGAAGAGGCGTTGGGCTGGATCACCCGCCAATACGAAAGCCTTGTGGGGGCCTGCGGCGCGTAAGCGCCGCATACGCGCGAGAGAATCAGTCAATTGAGAGGCGGGCCCGCGCGGTCTCTTCCGGGCATCGTGGTTAACCCCTGGTTAATCGCGTCGCCCCAGAGGGGAGAGTGCGCCCCACCAGCCCGCCACTGATGAACGTGGCGAAACAGCGCCCGGCTTTGGCCGCGGTTGTGACCAAAAAGCGGCAGATTTGTGGAGCGATATGGACCTCAGACATCGCAATCACATCTGACCCGAGGACACACCATGTTTCTGAACCACGACACCGCCTTTGCCGAGATCACACCTGTTTCCACGGCCCTGCCCCCCAGCCACACGGCCACCGTCACCGCCCATACGCTGCTTGAAACCGAAGCGGGTTGGATGACCGTGGATGCGCTTCAGGCCGGGGATGCCGTTGCCACGCTCGATGGCGGCTTTGCCGAGATCACGGCGATTACCAAACCCAATGCAGCGGCTCCGCTGGTCCATATTCCGGGCGGTGTACTGTCCGCCTGTTCCGACATCGCTCTGCCCGCTGACGCACATGTTGCCCTGCACACACCCGCGGGCTGGATCGACGCCCCGGTTGTGTCGATCCCCGTCAAGGCGCTGAGCGGCTGGCGCGGCGTGCGCCCGACGCTGTTTCACGGGCCCGACCTTGCGCAGCTGCATTTTGCGAACGAAGAGATGGTTTTTGCCCAGACCGGCCTGCTGATCCACGCAGCGCCCACCAACGGCGACAGCTTCTTTCCCCGTCTCAACTACGGTGATGCACGCGCCATGCTTGCCGCTTCAACAGGGAAGATCGGAAACCCGGACACAGTCGCAGCGTAAACTGCGCTGCACCGTGATCCTTTCGTGACAGTGGTAGCCGGGCTTGGTACACCGCGCCCATATCCCGTCCACGGATTCGGAGCTGCCCCTTGTCCGATCACGCCGCACCCGCGCAGATGCCCCCCGCACACCCCTTTGACGACGACAAGCTCAAGGAAGAGTGCGGGATTTTCGGGGTCCTTGGGACCCTGGACGCCGCAAATTTCGTGGCCCTGGGCCTGCACGCCCTGCAACACCGCGGGCAAGAAGCAGGCGGTATCGTCGCCTACCACCCCGAACAGGGGTTCAATTCGGCCCGGCGCTTTGGCTACGTGCGCGACAATTTCACCTCGCAAAAGGTGATGGAGACGCTGCCAGGATCGCTTGCCATCGGACACGTGCGGTATTCGACCGCCGGGTCCAAGGGTCAAACCGCAATCCGCGACGTCCAACCGTTCTTTGGCGAGTTCGCCATGGGCGGGGCCGCCATCGCACACAATGGGAACATCACCAACGCCGATGCGCTGCGACGCGAATTGATTGAACGGGGCTCGATCTTTCAATCCTCTTCCGACAGCGAATGCATCATTCATCTGATGGCGCGGTCGCTTCAGCGCAACATCCCCGAACGGATGGAAGATGCCCTGCGCCGTGTCGAAGGCGCGTTTTCGGTCGTCGCCATGACCCGCACCAAGCTGATCGGCGTACGCGATGCATTGGGAGTGCGCCCGCTGGTGCTGGGCAAGCTCGACACCGGATACGTGCTGAGTTCGGAAACCTGCGCGCTCGACATCATCGGCGCGGAGTTCGTGCGCGAGATAGAGCCGGGCGAGATGGTGGTGATCACCGACACGGGCATCGACAGCCGCTTTCCGTTCCGCCCGCAGAAACCCCGCTTCTGCATCTTCGAACATGTCTATTTCAGCCGCCCCGACAGCATTCTGGGGGGCCGGTCCGTCTATGAAACGCGCGAAAACATCGGCCGGGAACTGGCCAAGGAAGCGCCCGTAGAGGCGGACCTTGTGTGCCCCGTCCCCGACAGCGGCACACCCGCCGCCATCGGCTTTTCGCTGGCATCGGGCATTCCCTATGCCATGGGCATCATCCGCAACCAGTATATGGGACGCACCTTTATCGAGCCGACCGAGCAGATCCGCAACATGGGCGTACGCCTGAAGCTGAACGTGAACCGCGCGCTGATCCGCGGCAAGCGCGTGATCCTTGTGGACGACAGTGTGGTTCGCGGCACCACGAGCCGTAAGATCAAGGAAATGATCCTTGATGCGGGTGCGGCAGAAGTGCACTTCCGCATCGCTTCACCACCCACAGCGTGGCCCTGTTTCTACGGTGTCGACACGCCCCAGCGCGAAAAGCTTCTGGCCGCGACCATGAGCGAAGAGGAAATGACACAGCATCTGGGCGTCGACAGCCTCAAGTTCATCTCGCTGGATGGGTTGTATCGCGCGGTGGGTGAAGCCAAGGGCCGCGATGCCACCAGCCCGCAATATTGCGATGCCTGTTTCTCAGGCGAATATCCGGTCGAGCCTGCTGACATGATCGAAAAGGGCTTTGAGATGAAGGCGGCAGAGTAGGCGCCTGCTGTCAAAAACTGACATGCGGTTCGGTCAGAGTAGCGGTATGAACACTATACCACCGGACCTTTTGACACGTATCGCAGCCTGGCCCGAAGCGGCGCAAACGCATTTCGTGTCCATGCGTGCCATCGTCCACGAGGTCGCCGACGACGCGGACATCGGCCCGCTCGACGAAAGCCTGAAATGGGGCCAACCCGCCTGGCGGCCCCGACGTCCCCGCATCGGATCGACACTGCGGGTGGATTGGTCCCCTGACACACCGGATCGCTTTATGGCTTTTGTCGACTGCAAGACCGATCTTGCGGCGCAGATGGACGCGCGCTTTCCCGGACGGTTTCACAATGACGGACGCCGCGCGCTTGGGTTCGACCTCGGCACGCCGCTGAACAAAGATGCAATCTGGACGCTTGCGCACCTGACGCTCACCTACCATCGCGCGAAACGCAGCGCCTGATCAGCACGCCCTTGCCGCCTGCCCAAACGTCAATGGGCAAGGGATCGCGCACGGACATACGGTCTCGTTCACCCTCCGAGCGCCCCATGGTAGCGGCGCGCTCAAAAAGGGGGCACGCATTCAATGACCGAGAAAACCAACGAGACAACCGCCGATCTGGCCACCCAGCGCGGGGTGCTTCCATTGCGCCAGCTTCAGTTGCTGGGCGTGGCCGGACCGGAGGACAAACGCCGCGCTCTTTTGCGCACCGCGGGCGGACAGACGCGGCTTGTTCAGGTGGGCGACAGCTTGCGTCAGGGCACCGTGGTGGCCATAGGCGAAGATCAGGTTGTTCTGAACGGTGGGCTCGGCCAACGCACGCTCACCCTGCCGGATCCCTCCAAGGCTGCGGCTTGACCAACCCCCACCCAGCGGGCAAGAGCGGGTCATGACACAAACCGCCCTGATCACCGGAGCGTCGCGCGGCCTTGGCGCCGCCATGGCACTGGCGCTTGCCCCCACACACCACATCATCGCCGTGGCCAAAACCACCGGCGCATTGGAAGAGTTGGACGACCAGATTCAGGCCAGGGGTGGATCAGCCACGCTCGCGCCCATGGATATTGGCAACGACGCTGCCATGCAGACACTGTGCCGGGGCATTTTTGACCGCTGGGGCAGTCTTGATATGTGGGTGCACTGTGCTGTGCACGCGGCACCGCTGGCCCCCGCGAGCATGATCAACACCAGGGATATGGACAAATCCATCGCGGGCAATGTCACCGCGACAGCGATGCTGATCACCTATGTCGCGCCCTTGCTGGGCACTGAGGGTCAGGCGCTGTTTCTGGAAGACCCGGTGGTCGGGCAGCCGTTCTACGGGGCTTATGGCGGCACGAAGGCCATGCAGATCGCAATGGCCCGCTCGTGGCAGGCCGAAACGGCAAAGACCGGCCCGCGCGTGCATATCGCCACACCGAACCCCATGCCGACCGCCACACGCGCCCGCTTTCACCCCGGTGAAGATCGTTCCGCTCTGGCTGACCCCGCGGCCGAGGCTGCGCGTATTCTGTCCGAAATCCAGGCTTGAACACGCAGCGTGGGCATGGCCCAATGCGTCTTATGCTGACCCGCCTCACACGCTTTGACCGACCACGGAGAGCCGCGCGCAGTGGCACGCTCCAGTCCATCTATGATGTGGCCGCAACCGGCTGGCAAAGCGGCATCTCAAAGCTTGGCTTTCTTGCGGCCTATGCCGACCTGATGCAGGCAGTCCCCACCCAGCCAAAACCACCAAAGGTTCTGGACGTCGGCACCGGCACAGGCGCCTTTGCCAAAGCGTGGGTCGAGACGCAAGGCACGCCCGGCGCACTGACGCTGACCGACATTTCGCCCGCGATGCTGGATGCGGCAGCGGCCCACCTGCCCGGCGCGCGGACCTTGACAGCTCCCCTTGGCGCCCCGCTCGACGCGCTGCCGCCACAGGACGTGGTGCTCTGCGCCCATGTGATCGAACATCTGGACGATCCGCAGGGCGCACTGCGCTGGTTGCACGATCGGCTCGCCCCTGGTGGCGCGCTGGTGCTCGCCTTGTCACGTCCGCATTGGTGTACGGCTCTGGTGCGGTGGCGCTGGGGCAATGCCGCCTTCTCCCCGGCGCAGGCACGCTCGATGCTGGCGCAGGCCGGGTTCACCGACATCACGTTGCACCCGTTCGCCAAAGGTCCACCCGCCCGCGTCTCTCACGGCTATATCGCGCGCCGCCCGTAACGAAACGTCGCACTGCGGCCTCTGCATGACGGTCCGGGGCTCCGCCCATTCGGACCTCAAACGCCGCACTGCGGCCTTTGCGTGACGGTCCTCATTCTCTGTTTCAAAAAAATCCCCGCCGGAGGCTCCCGCAGTTGCCCCGTGACGCGCGGCCCCATACTAAGGTCCAAAGGGGCAACATATGCGCATTCTCATCACCAATGACGACGGTATCTCGGCTCCGGGCCTTGCGGTGCTGGAACGGATCGCGGCCGAGGTGGCGGGACCCGATGGGCACGTGACCACTGTCGCCCCCGCCTTTGAACAATCGGGCGTCGCTCACTGCATCAACTACGCCCGCCCGTTCATGTTCCAGAAGATCGGGCCGCACCGCTTCACGGTCGAGGGCTCACCAGCGGATTGCGTGCTAGCCGGTTTGCATCAGGTACTGGATGGCCCGCCTGACCTGATCCTGTCAGGCGTGAACCGCGGCAACAACTCGGCCGAAAACGCGCTTTACTCCGGCACTCTTGGCGCGGCGATCGAAGGGGCGCTGCAGGGGGTTCTGTCCATCGCGCTATCGCAATATTTTGGCCCCGAAAACCGGGCGCTTGATGACCCGTTCGAGGCTTCGGCCACCCATTGCAAGGACGTGATCGAACGGATTGTCGCCGCCACACCCGACGTGCAGCCGGGCTATCAACTGTTCTACAATGTCAACGTCCCCCCCGTCGCCGCGGCCTCGGTCAAGGGCACGCGGCTGGTGCCGCAGGGCCTGCGTCCGGGTGTTGGCTTTCATACCGAACAGACCACCTCTCCCAACGGGCGCAACTTCCTCTGGATCAAAGGCGGCAATCAGCAAGTGCCTACGGCCCCCGACACGGATGCCGCCGTAAACCTCGATGGCTATATCTCGGTCACCCCCATGCGCGCGGACTACACCGCCCACGATATGATCGACCAACTTGGGTCCATCGCCACATGAGCGAGGAGGACACAGATCTCGCCACGCGCAAGATGCAGTTTCTCTACGCGCTGCGCTCCAAGGGTGTGACGGACAAACGTGTGCTCGGCGCCATGGAAGAGATCGATCGCGGCCCCTTTGTCCGAGGGCTTTTTGCCGAACGCGCATACGAGGATATGCCCCTGCCCATCGCCTGTGGCCAGACCATCAGTCAGCCGTCGGTCGTGGGGCTGATGACGCAAGCGCTGCAGGTCACGCCGCGCGACAAGGTGCTCGAGATCGGCACAGGCTCTGGCTATCAGGCCGCAATCCTCGCCAAGTTGGCACGCCGCGTCTACACCATCGACCGTCATCGCAGGCTGGTGCGCGAAGCGCGCGACATCTTCAAAGAACTGGACCTGCACACCATCACCGCCATCACCGCGGACGGCTCGCACGGGCTGGCGGACCAAGCCCCCTTTGACCGCATCATCGTCACCGCCGCCGCCGAAGATCCGCCCGGCCCTCTGCTGGGACAGTTGAAGGAAGGCGGCATCATGGTTCTGCCTGTCGGCCAGTCCGATGCCGTGCAAAGCCTGATCCGTGTGCACAAGACCGCAACGGGTCTGGAATACGATGAATTGCGCGACGTCCGCTTTGTTCCCTTGCTCGAGGGCTTGGGCAAAGATTGAAATTGGTGTATGTGAAGCCCAACCGATAAGGCCCCCACTCACGAGGGGCCAGGCAGAGGACGACGCAGATGATCCTGAACCGCAAGCGCAACCGCGCCCCGCTTCTGATGGCAACCTGTGGCCTTTTGGTGCTGGCCGCCTGTGACGAGCCGCTGGATTTCGATCTGCGCGGGCTGGGCGGCGGCTTTACAACCGCAGACGCCGCGCAAACCGCCACTGCGGACCGGCCCCGCGCAGACAATCGCGGCGTGATTTCTTACCCGAACTATCAAGTGGCGGTCGCCGAGCGTGGGGATACGCTGACGGATGTCGCCACACGCGTGGGTCTGCCGGTGTCGGAACTGTCGCAGTTCAACGGCATTGCCCCGGACGTGCCGCTGCGCACGGGCGAGATCATTGCCCTGCCCCGCCGCGTGGCCGAACCCTCGCCCGCAACCGGCGCCATCGGCACCGGTCCGATCCAGCCCTCAACAGTGGATGTCACCACGCTCGCGGGCAACGCCATCGACAACGCAGCACCTACGCCCGTTGCCGATACCTCCGCCACGCCGCTGCCCCAAACCGGGCAGGAACCCATCCGGCACAAGGTTGAACGGGGGGAGACCGCATTCACCATCGCGCGGCTCTATCAGGTTCCGGTCAAGTCGCTCGCCGAATGGAATGGCCTGGGCGCCGATTTCGCGATCCGCGAGGGTCAGTTCCTGCTGATCCCTGTCGCCCGCGTCGCGGCCCCGACGCGCACAACAGACACTGGTGCCACAGCGCCAGGTGTCGGCTCGCCCACTCCGTTGCCACCCAGTGCTGCACAACCCTTGCCGGACGACGACACTGCAACCCCGCTGCCCCAACCTTCGGCATCGGACCCGCCGGTGGCCAATGTCGGTCAAACCACTGCCGCCACGCCCAGCGGCGAGATGGCCCTACCGGTACAGGGCAGCATCATCCGCGACTACGCCAAGGGCCGCAATGAAGGCATCGACATTCAGGCAGCCCCCGGCACACCGGTCGGGGCCGCTGCCAACGGCACGGTCGCTGCGATCACCGAAAGCGCCGACGGCGTGCCGATCATCGTGGTGCGCCATCCTGATAATTTGCTTACCGTCTATGCGAATGTGGCCGATGTCAGCGTGGCCAAAGGGGATGCGGTGACCCGCGGACAACCGATTGCCAAGCTGCGCGACACCACCGACACCGCCTATGTCCATTTCGAGGTGCGCGACGGGTTTGACAGCGTGAACCCCAACCCATTCTTTGAATGACACCGCGCTGACCTGCCAAACTGCATCCCGCCGCAAATGTGGCAGGATTGTGGCAAATTTTAGGGCTTTTTTCGTAAAATCCGGGGTTCTGCCCTAAAATTGCCGTGTTTCTCGATCAGCAACAATCCAAAAGAAAGAGCAGGATTGAGCTTCGAGCATGCCAGTCTTCTACGCCTATAACGACGCCCTGCGCGGGACCCAGACGACGGTTAACGGATCGCCAAACAACTACGCCTTTGCCCCGTCCGGCACATGGCGCTGGACAGGTGACAGCACCTATTTCGTTGTGAACGAAAACGACGGCGCAACCGTGTTCAACGGCGACGGTGCGAACAACGAAACAGTGCAGGCACAGGAACGTTTTAGCGGTGCGTTTCCGCAGACCGTGGATATCGACGGTACGTTACGACAGATCATCTGGGACTATACGTTTGAAGTCACTGATGGCACCAACACCTGGCGCATCGCAGTCATCGACGTCGACCTCAACAACGACAACGACCTGAACGATGGCACCGACGCAGGCGCAGATGATGAGGACGGGTATTTCCTTGTCTTCCCCGACGGCCTGCCCCCGCCCGACACCGACCTGACCATCGGTGGGATTGTCGAAAACGATGAATTCGTGCCCCACGGCGATCTGGGCGCGCAAATTGTATGTTTTGCCACTGGCAGCCTGATCGACACCCCAAGTGGGCCTCGCCCCATCGAAGCCCTGGATGCAGGTGCGCTTGTGATCACGGCGCAGTCCGGGCCGCAACCTATTCTGTGGGCCGGGGCCACCACTGTGGCCGCACAGGGGGACCTGGCCCCCATCGTCATCAGCGCAGGTACACTGAGCAATGACCGCGACCTAATCATTTCCCCGCAACACGCGATTTTACTAAGGGACTGGCGCGCCGAACTGCTCTTTGGCTCCGACGAGGTGCTGGTGCGTGCCAAGGACCTGCTGTGCCTTGATGGTGTCTATCGCAAGATCGGCGGGACGGTCACTTATCATCACATTCTGCTCGATGCGCATCACGTGGTGAAGGCCCACGGCATATGGAGCGAAACGCTTTATCCCGGTGCTATTGCCATGGGGGCTGTCAACGAGGCCGCACGCGCGGAGATCGAGGCGCTGTTTCCCGATCTGACCGCTTATGGACCAATGTGCCTGCCCTGCTTGCGGGGTTACGAAGCCGGGCTGCTTGCCGCCTGAAGCGCAACGCCCCGGCGCCCGGCCAGATCACAAAAGTACTGCCAGGCCACCCGGCCCGACCGCGACCCGCGCGTGGCCTGCCATTCAATGGCTTCGGCCCACAGCGTGTCATCATCGATCTCGACCCCGTAGGCCGCACAATATCCCCGGATCATTGCCAGATACTGGTCCTGATCGCAGGCGTGAAAGCCAAGCCACAGGCCAAACCGATCCGACAGGCTGACCTTCTCCTCTACCGCCTCCGAGGGATTGATCGCGCTGCCCCGCTCGTTCTCGATCATGTCCCGCGGCATCAGGTGCCGACGGTTGGATGTGGCGTAGAGGATCACGTTGTCTGGTCGCCCCTCGATCCCGCCATCCAGCACCGCTTTGAGCGATTTATAGTGCTGGTCATCGTGGCTAAAGCTCAGGTCATCGCAAAACAGAAGGAACCGCGCGTCGGGCGCCTCGCGCATCACATTGAGCAGACGGCCCACAGATGGCAGATCTTCACGATGCAACTCGACAATCTTCAAGTTTTCATGTTCCGCTTCAAGCGCGCCATGTATTGCCTTGACCAAGCTTGATTTTCCCATGCCACGCGCCCCCCAAAGCAGGGCGTTATTCGCGGGCAGCCCTAGGGCGAACTGCCGCGTATTGGTCAGTAGCGTGTCACGTGACCGATCCACGCCCAATAGCAGATCAAGCGGCACCCGGCTCACTTGACTCACAGGCTGCAGCCGGTCGGGCCCGGTCTGCCAGACAAAGGCCGCGGCGGCGGCAAAATCAGGGGCCTCCAGTGGCGCAGGCGACATCCGCTCCAGCGCGGCCGCGATGCGGTCCATCGGGTCGTCGATCATGATTTGACGTCATCCTCGGGCAGATCGCCCAGGTCATCCTCGTCGTCGTAATAGCCTTCGGCGCGCAGCTTGGCTTCGCGCTTCTTCTCGACCCGCGCCACAAGCCAGATCGACACCTCGTAAAGACCGTAGACCACCGTGAAGAGGATCAACTGCGTGATCACATCGGGCGGCGTCACCACCGCGGCCAGCACCAGAATGCCGACCATCGCGTATTTGCGCACGTTGCCAAGACCCTCGGCACTTACCAACCCTGCCTTGCCCATCAACGTCAGCAGCACCGGTAACTGAAAGCATAGACCAAAGGCCATGATGAATTTCAACGTGATATCAAGGCTTTCGTTGACCTTGCCAAAGAAGGTGATAGTGGGTGCATCGCCCGCCACGTCGGGCGTGATCGCAGCCCCGTCCGGTAGCGTGTCAGCGTCCCCAAACACAATGGCCAGCACGGATGATACGTCAGCAAAGCCCAGAAAAAATGCCATCGCCAGCGGCGTCACCACAAATTGGGCAAAGCTCGCGCCTAGGATAAACATGACCGGAGATGCGACCAGGAACGGCAAAAACGCATTCTTTTCCTGACGGTAAAGCCCCGGCGCCACGAAACGCCACATCTGGAAGCCGATCACCGGAAAGGCCAGAGCAAACCCAAACACCATCGAAATGCGAAACAGTGTGAACAGGTATTCCTGCGGGCTGGTATACTGTAGCGTCGGTGAAGGGTCACCGAGGTCGCGCAGCGTGTCCACGATGGGTTCCATCAGGAAGTTCAGCACATGCACGGCGATGAATTCACCCTGAACGGGGATAAAGAACACGGTAATCGCGATGATAAACGCGATCACCGACCGGATCAGCCGTGTGCGCAATTCAGCCAAATGCTCGATCAGCGGTGCCGTGCTGTCGTCTAGGTCTTCGGTCTGGCTCATCTAGCTCTCTTTCGGCGCCGCAGGGGCCTGCGCTTCCAGCTCTTCGGCCTTGGCCAGCGCATCGGCGGCTTCCTTGGCCTTGCGTTCAGCCTGGGCGCGAGCCGTCGCGGCTTGGATCTTGCGCGCGTTCTCTGCCCGCTCGGCGGCCAGCTTTCCGGTCTCGCTGTCAGGATCGATGTCCTTCAAGGACGATGTCGCCTCGCGCGCAGCATCCCGCACGCCATCCATCGCGCTGCCCACCGGATTGGTGGCCGACTTGATGGTGTTTTGTATGTCCTTTACCCCAGCCTCGTCCGCTGCCTGGTTCATGGCCGTCGAAAATTCGCGCGCCATGCCACGGGCCTTGCCGACAAAGCGGCCCACATTGCGAAATACGACCGGCAGCTCCTTGGGGCCAATGACAATCAATGCCACGATCCCAATGATCAGAAGCTCGGCCAGGCCAAGGTCGAACATGGCTTACACCTTGTCTTTGTCGGTCTCGGGCGTCACATCCTTGGCCTCTTCGGCCTTGGCTGCCTCCAGCTCTTCCTTACCTTCATTTACGCCCTTCTTGAAGCTGGTGATGCCCTTGCCAACTTCCCCCATCAGGCTCGAGATTTTGCCACGGCCAAACAGCACCAGCACCACGACGGCGATCAGCAGCAGGCCCGGAAGTCCGATATTTCCAATTCCCATTGGTCTCTCCCATGTCTCTGGCGACGGAATGCCGCCTGTCGCGGGTTGTTGTATGGCTCTGCTGCGCAAGCGAAAAGACCGGCGCGGCGAACAACGCGCATCGTGCGCTAACTTTTTGAAGAATTTTCGTGTGGCACACCTTCAACTGACAGATTAGTGTCAGTAGGCATCCCTTAGGCAGTGCGCATCACAATGCACACAACGGAGACACCGATGCGCCTTCTGACCCCCACGCGCCTTGCCCTTACCATCGCCCATGCCGCCGCGGATGAAGGCACCGGCCAACCCGGCCCCGTCGCGGAAATTGTTACCTTCCGTCTGATTGATGGCACGAACACCGCCGACTTTCTTACCGCGGCCAAGGATATGGGCCCCTTCCTGCGCGGCACCGGCGCCATGATCCGGCGTACGCTGTCGGAAGATCACTCGGGGCTTTGGACCGACCATATCATCTGGACTTCGCTTGCGGCCGCCCAAGCCGCTGCCGCCCAGATGTTCGAACGCCCCGAGGCGCAACCGTTCTTGGCAATGATAAACTCTGACGGCGTGGCGATGCGCCACGCCCCTGTCCATCTGCAACAGGAGTAACATGCGCCGCACCGACCGCCTCTTTGACATCATCCAGATCCTGCGCGACGGCAAACTGCACACCGCGCAAGCGATCGCGGATACGTGCGAGGTGTCGGTGCGCACGATCTACCGTGATATGGACACGCTGGTCGCGTCCGGCGTGCCCGTTCAGGGCGAGCGTGGCGTGGGCTACATGATCACCGAAGCCATCAGCCTGCCGCCCCTGACCCTCACAACCGAAGAACTCGAAGCGCTGAACCTCGGCATGGCCATCGTCGCCGAAGCTGCTGACGAAACACTCAAATCCGCAGCCCGCACGCTCGCGGACAAGATTGACGCCGTCCTGCCCGAACGCACAGTGGCCGAAGCGGACAAGTGGAAGTTCGCGGTCTACCCCTTCGCCGACGCCGTTCGCGGCTTTGCCCAGATGCCCACGCTGCGCGCCGCCATCCGGGCACGGCAAAAGCTGCGGCTGACTTACCACTCCAAAGGCGACCGCATCACCACCCGCACAATCCGGCCGTTGCATATGGAGTATTGGGGCCGTGTTTGGACGCTCACCTCGTGGTGCGAATTGCGGGGCGACTTCCGCGTCTTCCGTGTTGACCTGATTCAAAACGCCGAAGCCCTGCCCGAAATGTTCGTGGACGAACCGGGCAAACGGCTGAGCGACTATGACCCGAGGCTGTGAAGCGAAGAGGACAGCGCGCATAATGCTCTTCAGCATAGGCCGAAACAGCTCTGCCCCGTCGCACCCGATCATTGACCCACGCCGCCTGCTGGTCCATCAACAGAACCGAGTGCGCACCACGGGGGCTTTATGAACGTTTCTGTTTCGCCGCAAACGGGCGATGGCAGCCTGTTCGGCCGCCCATTGTTCGAAGATCCGTCCGCGCGTGCCCTGTCGCGGGTGGGGGTTGTCGATGTCGGATCGAACTCGGTCCGGTTGGTGGTTTTTGACGGCGCCGCCCGTTCGCCCGCCTATTTCTACAACGAGAAGATCATGTGCGCCTTGGGTGCGGGCCTGTCGCAAACCGGGCGGCTGAACCCGGAGGGGCGCGTGCGGGCTCTGGAGGCGCTGAAGCGGTTTCAGCGTCTGACCGAAGGCATGGGCCTGTCGGACCTGTCGGTGGTGGCCACGGCCGCCGTGCGCGACGCGGAAGACGGGCTGGAATTCCGGTCGGACGTGTTGCGCGAAACGGGCCTGAACGTGCGTGTGATTGACGGACAAGAAGAAGCCCGGCTGTCGGCGCAGGGTGTGCTGCTTGGGTGGCCGGGGTCCTATGGTCTGGTCTGCGACATTGGCGGGTCATCCATGGAACTAGCCGAAATCTCGGACGGAGAGGTTGGGCGGCGCGTTACTTCGGACCTTGGCCCGCTCAAATTGCAGACCCTCAGGGGCGGCAAAAAAGGTCGGCGGGACCATATCAAGACCGTGATGGAAGAGTTACGCGGGGAGATGGGTGATCAGCGGGACCGCCTGTTTCTGGTGGGCGGGTCGTGGCGGGCGATTGCCCGTGTCGACATGCACCGCCGCGGGTATCCGCTACACGTGCTGCACGAGTACCGCATGACGCCGCAATCCGTACAACGCACGGCCAGGTTCATCCGAGAACACGACGATCACGAGGCGTTGCGCGGCGCGTGCGGCATATCGTCGACCCGCATGGCGCTGGTTCCTCTGGCAGCTGAGGTGCTGTGGCGGCTGGTTAAGACGTTCAAGCCCAAGGATATTGCCGTCTCCAGCTATGGCATTCGCGAGGGGATGCTGTACGAACAGATGCCCCAACGCCTGCGCGACCGTGATCCGCTGATCGAGGCATGCCGGTTTGCCGAAGCCAAGGACGCGCGTATGCCGGGTTTTGGCAAGCTGCTTTATCAGTTCATCCAACCGATTTTCAAATCGGCCCCGGATGCGCGCAAGCGGCTGATCAGGGCCGCTTGTTTGCTGCATGATGTCAGTTGGCGTGCACATCCCGACTATCGCCACGAGGTCTGTTTTGACAACGCGACCCGGGCCAACCTTGGGGGGCTGAAGCATTCCGAACGTGTCTTTCTCGGTCTTGCGCTGCTGCACCGCTATACCAACAAGCGCGAGGGCACGCATTTCGAGGGGCTTTACGAGCTGATTGACAAGAAAACGCAGCACGAGGCTGAAATCCTGGGCAAAGCAATGCGTTTCGGGGCGATGTTGTGGATGGAGAAAGATGCGGAACGGGGGGAGTTCCGCTGGTTCCCCAAGAAGCGCGAACTGGAGTTGCGTCTGTCTCCGGACGCCATGCCACTTTTCGGAGAGGTAGCCGAGGCGCGGTTGAATTCTCTCGCGTCGTCTCTTGAAGCGACTGTCACGGTCAAGAGGCGCAAAAGCTAGCTACGCAGCCCTCAGATATCGATCTGAGCCTCGGGGTCGGTCTCAATCTCTTGCTCTTCGGGGGTTTTGCGCCGGATGATGATATCCCCATTCTCCAGCATTTCGGGCGGGTGGTAGACGCTCCAATCCTCGACCTCTTCCAGCAGACCGCGCAACGCCGGGCCCATCTGCGCCGTGAAGTCGCGCAGGGCCGGTCCAAACTCTTGTGCCATGCCCTGCAGGTCTTCTAGCGCTGGCTCCATCTCTTGCATGAGCCCTTCCATCAGCATCTGTGCGCCACGGCCCATCAGGGACCAGCCGCCCTCATCTTCAACCTCTTGGGCAAGGATCGGGGTCGCGGCGATGCACAGAGTGAGTGAAAGGGCGATATGTTTCATGACTGATATATGGGCACTATAGCGCAATATCCAAGCTGACGGGGAAATGATCCGACGCAGTGACCAGCGCATCGCGCAGGTCGGGTTTGTCCCAGCAGTCCGGGTCGTCGAGCGGGTGCCAGATGCGCCAGGACGGTGTCAGAGCAGCGAGGTCGGAAGACACCATGATATAGTCAAGCAGCGCTTGCAGATAGCGTTGTTCCGGCCTGATCCAGAACCGGGCGGTGGTGGGCGCCGCCCCGATGCGGCGTTGCAGGGCCTGCCGGGCGTGCGGGTCGAACAGCGCGGTGGCGCCGTCACCCAAGATGATCTCGACCGAGGAGCGGCCAAACAGGTTTTCGTATTCATCAAGC
>JBCDEK010000107.1:0-9441 GCA_039179785.1 Pseudomonadota bacterium
GAGGGCACCATCTGATCCTCGCGGATCGACACGCGCAGGCGGATGCGGTGGTTCTGGTACATCGACAGGAAGTGGTAGACGACGTCGAACCGCTTGGCCCGGCCGGGGTAGTCGACGCCTGTGATGTCGACGAGCGACGAAAAGCGGCAGGTGCTGTCGGAGGTGATGAATTCGACAAAGCCGGTGAGGCTGGCCGGGGCCACGTCGATGTTCAGCTCACCATGGGTGACGTCCCAGGCCAGCACGCAATCGGGGCGCTTGGCTTCGAGATAGGTGCCAAGTTCGGTTTGTGCGTCGGACATCTCAGTTAAACCTATCCAATTCGCCATCATGTTCCCAATTTGGGTCAGGATGGCTTGTTGTTTTGAGCGTTGTGGCCGGGAACCACGCGTTGAGCATGCGTTGCTCTCCTGGGACGAACCAGCAGCAGCCGAACATCGTCTCGCTGACGACACATTGGACCGTCATGACCGGCCCTCCGCTTTTGAGGACCACCAAATCGCCAATCTTGTAGCTCACCGGACTATCGTCCCTGTACGGCGGATTTTGCGTTGCAGTTGCATGATGCCGTAGAGGAGTGCTTCGGCTGTGGGCGGGCAGCCGGGGACGTAGACGTCGACCGGGACGATGCGGTCGCAGCCGCGCACGACGGAGTAGCTGTAGTGGTAGTAGCCGCCGCCATTGGCGCAGGAGCCCATGGAGATGACGTAGCGCGGCTCGGGCATCTGGTCGTAGACCTTGCGCAGTGCGGGGGCCATCTTGTTCGTCAGCGTGCCGGCCACGATCATCAGGTCGGACTGGCGCGGGGACGCGCGGGGGGCCGTGCCAAAGCGTTCGAGGTCGTAGCGCGGCATCGAGGTGTGCATCATCTCGACGGCGCAGCAGGCCAGACCAAAGGTCATCCAGTGCAAGCTGCCGGTGCGCGCCCAGTTGATGATGTCGTCGGTCGAGGTGAGCAGAAAGCCCTTGTCCTGCAACTCGGCATTCAGGGCCTGGGTGGCGTGGTCCTTGTCGCCGCCTGCATAGGCGGGACCGGCAGTGTCCGTCATTGCCATTCGAGCGCCCCCTTCTTCCATTCATAGGCAAAGCCGATGGTCAGAACGCCCAGGAAGACCATCATAGACCAGAAACCCACCATGCTGATGTCCTGGAACGCGACGGCCCAGGGGAACAGGAAGGCGATTTCCAGATCGAAGATGATGAACAGGATCGACACGAGATAGAACCGCACATCGAACTTCATGCGGGCATCATCGAAGGCGTTGAACCCGCATTCGTAGGCGGACACCTTTTCGGGGTCCGGATTGCGCACGGCAACAACAACAGCGGCAAGGATCAGGACAAGACCGAGGCCAATGGCGACGGCCAGAAACACGAGAATGGGGAGATACTCCCGCAACATCTCTTCCACGTTGGGCTCCTTTTCTTGGCACGAGACGTGACGCGCCAGGTCAAGTGGCAAAGTTGACTGGCAACGGGTTTACGCCCGCGGCATGGCAGGGTCAATAAAGGCAGGGGCGGAAGTCGCGGAAAACCTGGGTGATTTCGCCGCAGATCGGTCACGTCGGCGTCAATGCGGATCGTTGCGGCGCCACTCGGCAAGGGTCAGCCCCGCTTTGGGGGCGTAGAGGTCAACGTGCAACGCATGGTTAGGCCGCCCCGGAACATCCAGCGAGACATCACCCGACCTGGCGCCACCGTCGGCAAGTTGTTGCGCGGCTTGCGGCAGCACCAGCAATTCCTGATAGGTCAAATCAAGCTCTTCGCGGAGCGCGTCATTGGCAAAGACCAACTCTCCCGCGTCATTGTGCACCGTGATGGCCTTGCCACTGGCTTCGGCCAGGGTGCTGAGAATGGCATCATTTTCCGCCAATGCAGTGCTAAGCGCCTTTTGCTCATAGCGCAGCATGTGCTTTTCGATCTTGCTTTCGACCAGATCGGCCACTGCTTCGAGATAGGCAAGTTCCGTATCGCTCCAGATCCGCGGTGTTTCGTTCAGCGCGCACATCGCTCCGATGATGTTGTCGCCATTGACCCGCAGCGGCACGCCCAGATAAGCGCCGATATTCATCGCCGAAACTGCGGACAGCGTGCGCAATCGCGGGTCGCTGCGCACATCGGCGACACGCAGCGGTGCGCGCGCTTTCATCGTGTGTTCGCAAACCGTGTCGCGGGCGAGCAGCGTGCGCGTTTCAGGCGTTTGGTCAGGTTCCGAATGGCCCAAAGCCCAGAGCGCGTCCTCCTGTGCGATGCTGATCAGGCTGAGGTCGCACCTCAGTTTTGCTGTCACCGATTGCGCTAACGCGTCGAAGTCGGACAGATTGCTGAAATCGATTGCCAATTCAGACATTGTTACTTTGTACCCCGGTGTGGCGCACCAGGAGTGAAGTGGCACGCCTTTCCGAAAATATCGCAAAGTTGACGCAACGTAAAACAGAATTATCGAAATACGGGTATTTTGTTCGGGCTGCTGGACGCGCGTTTTGGGACCGGGGTGATGGTACCGTCAGCGCCCGCTACATCAGGATGATGTCAGAGCTTCCGCTGCCGCGCCGCAAATCATGCACGGTTTGCAGGTCAGGATCGGCGATCCAGGCCTCGGCGGCGGCGCGGTCCGGGAACCGGACGATGGCCAGGGCGTCGGGCATCACGGGCGCCCCTTCGAGGATGGACAGTTCGGGAGAGGCCTGCACCACTTCGCCGCCGTGTCGGGCCAAGGCATCGCTGGCCTGTTCACGATACTGGGCCAGGCTTTCGGGATTGGTGATGCGCAGCATCACAACGGCATGTGTCGTCATTTGGGATGGTCCTTGTTCCATGATGTCACCCACGCTAGCCACGCTGACCCTGATAAATAAACGAGTGTGTTTGCGCCCCAGCTGTGCAAAAACGATCAGGTATCAGAGCGAGGCGGATCACATGGACTGGGGCGATCTGAAATATGTGCTAGAGACCGTGCGCCATGCCGGGCTGAGTGGTGCATCGCGCGCGTTAGGGGTCAATCACGCGACTGTTGCGCGGCGGATTTCGGCGGCTGAGGCGGCGCTTGGTACGGCGCTGTTTGACCGTCGACCATCGGGCTATGTGCCGACCCAAGCCGGACGCGACGCCGCGCGCACGGCGGAGATGTTCGAGGCGGAACAGGCGACCTTGTCGCGCACCATCGCCGCCCGCGACACTGCGTTGAGCGGCGCGTTGACGGTTACGGCCCCGCATCTGATGGTGCATTCGGTGCTTGCACCGATCCTGGCGGATTTTGCGAAAGTGCATCCCGATATTGAACTGACCATTCTGGGCGCCATCGCACCGCTCAACCTGGCAGAGCGCGAGGCTGATGTGGCCATTCGGATTGCCGACGCGCCCGACCCCGATCTGGTGGGTCGGCAGGTGGCGGTGCAGGCATCCGGCGTTTACGCCAGCAAAGATTATGTGCAGCGGCTGCGCGATGACCCCGAACGGCGCCTGCACTGGCTGCGGTTTCTGCACTGGCAACCGTTGCCCAAGGAGGTGCTGACCGTCTATCCGAATGCGTCGACGTCGATGCATCTGGACGACATGGTGGCGATGATAGGGGCGCTGCGGGCGGGGCTTGGGGCCTCTCGGGTGCCCTGTATCCTTGGAGACACTGACCCGGAGCTGGCACGTGTGCCGGGCCTGCCGCTGTTCCCCTACCCGCCCATCTGGGTGCTGACCCATGCAGATCTGCGTGCGGTGCCTCGCATCGCTGCGTTTACCGAGTTCATTTCGGGGGCCTTGCGCAAGAAGCGCGCGGCTTTTGCGGGGCAATAGGTTTAAGGGGCGACCCAGGACGCCTTGCGCTTGGCAAAGAAGGCGTCGATGCCTTCGGCGGCTTCTGCCGTTTCCCACCGGGATTTTAGGGCGGCGATAGAGTGCGCGATGGTATCGTCGTCGATGCGCGGGCCAAAGCTGCGTGCGAGCGCCTTGGCTGCGGCCACCGCGCCGGGGGCGCAGTTGAGATATGGGGTGACCTCTGCGTCGATGGCGCTGGTGAGGTCGGCTTCGGGCACAGCTTTGGCCAGGAGGCCAAGGTCCACGGCTTCGGCTGCGTCGAACAGGCGCGAGGACATGAAAACGCGGCGCGCGCGCCCTTCGCCCATGCGCGCGATCACATAGGGGCCGATGGTGGCCGGGATGATACCGAGCCGTGTTTCGGTCAGGCCCATCTTGATGTGGTCGGCCCCGATGGCGACGTCGCAGACAGACGCCATGCCTACGCCGCCGCCAAAGGCGTTGCCGTGGATCGCGCCGATCAAGGGTTTGGGCATTGTGTTGAGTGCGTGCAGCATGTGGGCGAGCTTGCCCGCTTCGCGTGCGCGGGTCGCTGCATCAGACTGCATCTGGTCCCGCATCCAGCCCAGATCGCCGCCCGCGCAAAATGTCTTGCCCGCCGCGGCGAGGACCACGACGCGCACGGCATCGTCGGCGCCAAGGGATTTGGCCGCGTCGTGCAGGTCGGCAATCATCTGGGCGTTCATGGCGTTGTGCTTGTCGGCGCGGTTCAAAAGCAGGGTCGCGACGCCGCGAGGGTCGGTGGTGATGGACAGGGTCACGTCAGGTGTCCTCGTGTGCGCTGCGCATGGCGCGGGCCATGTCGGCGGCTTTGGCAATGATGTCGAGGTCGAGCCCTGTGGGGTAGCCCAGGCGTTCGAGGTGGTTTGCCACGGCCTCGGTGGCCACGTTGCCCGCCGCGCCGGGGGCATAGGGGCAGCCGCCCAGACCCCCGACAGCGGCGTCAAAGACACGCAGGCCTAGCGCGAGGGCCGCGTCGATATTGTCGAGCGCGCGGCCGTTGGTGTCGTGGAAGTGTCCGGCGAGGCGGCCCACGGGCACCACATCGCGCACCGCGAGGATCATGCGCGCCACGGCGTCGGGGGTGCCCTGCCCGATCGTGTCGCCCAGGCTGATTTCATAGCAGCCCATGGCAAAGAGGCGGTCGGCGACGCGGGCGACGGCCTCGGGCGCGACAGGCCCGTCATAGGGGCATTCGACCACGCAGGACACGTAGCCGCGCACCGGCAGGTCGATGGCGCGGGCCGCTTCGATCACCGGAGCAAAGCGGTCGAGAGATTCGTCGATGCTGGCGTTGATGTTGGCCTTGGAGAACCCTTCGCTCGCCGAGCCGAACACGGCCACCTCGTCCGCGCCCGCCGCGCGGGCGTCGTCGAAGCCCCGCATGTTGGGGGTCAGGGCAGCGTAGCGGATGCCGGGTGTGCGGGTGATGCCCGCCAGCACCTGGGCACTTCCCGCCATCTGCGGCACCCATTTGGGGCTGACGAAGCTGGCGCATTCGATGCGGCGGAAGCCTGTGCCGCTGAGCGTATCGACCAGCGCGATCTTGTCGGCAACGGCGATCTCGCGCGCTTCGTTCTGCAAGCCGTCGCGGGGCCCCACCTCGTAGATTTCAACCGGGTCCATTCACGCCTCCCACGCTGGATAGAAGTCCTGATCATAGAGACGTCCCGCCGGTTCGGGCAAGCTGGCCTGAAAGGCGGGCCGGTCGGTGATGCGGTCGTACCAGCGCGCCACTTCCGGGTGATCGTCGAGGGTGCGGAAGTGCTGCGCCATATAGACCGCCTGCCCGACCGATATGTCGGCCGCGGAAAAGCCGGAGGTCAGAAGGTAGTCGCGGTTCTCCACCGGTGTGGACAGGCGCGCCTCGATCGCGTTGTAGCATTTGCCGAGCCGCGCGGCTTCGAGTTTCATCACGATGGGGCTGCGCATGGTGTCGTCATAAAGCGCCACGTGCTGTTGGGTCAGCGCCGCGGCGTGCTGGCTAATAGTCTCGGCGAAATGCACCCAGACGAGCCATGCCATGCGATCCGGGCTGTTCGGGGTGCGGCCCAAACGATCCGGACTGAAGCGTTCGCACAGGTATTCAGTGATGGCGCCCGTCTCGAACATGCGCTCGCCCTCGATCTCGAGCGCGGGGACGCGGCCCGCGGGGCTGAGGGTCAGGAACTCCGGCGCACGCAGGGACTTGTCGAACGGATGCAGTTGCACCCGGAACTCCACGTCCAATTCGTGCAGCAGCCACAGCGTGCGCATAGACCTGGTTTGCGGGCAGTGATGCAGGGTGATCATGGGGCCTCCATCGCGTTGAGCGCCGCCCAATCGGGGCGCGTCGTGCGGAACAGTGTGGTTTCGGTCAGGGCCGCGAACCACGCCGACAGACGCGGCCTTTGTCCAAGCATCTCTGCGGCCTCAGGCAGCATCTGGAACGTGTCGATCATGGGGGCAAGATGGCAGTCCGCCCGCGTGAGTGTACCGGGGCTCAGAACCAGCCCTTCGGCCGCGATGTCTTCGAGCATGTCCAGAACAGGCCCCGCATCACGCAAGCCCTGCTCGACAAGACCTGCGTCAGCATCCGCACCAAAGGCCGGGCGAAACCAGCCGTGGGAAAAGACCTGCCGCACCAGAGGCCAATAGGCATAAGCATCCGCAATGCCCCCCACCTGAACGGCGCGGGCCTGTACCAGCGACGGGGCGCGCCAACCACGTTCGGCGTCGCACCACGTCAGGATGGCCGCCGTTTCGTAGAGGTCTGCATCACCCAGATGCAGGACCGGCACGCGGCGCATCGGATGGGCCAGGGCCGGTTCGTCATAGGCATCGAACGGGTTCGCTTCGCTGTACGCGTATTGCAGACCTGCAAGGCTCAGCGCCATCCGGGCAGCCCGCGTATACACGCTGTAGCGATATCCGGTCAGGCGCAGGTCCATCAGGCGTCTGCGTCCTCCAACCGGACCAACGCAGCCCCCGCCACAACCTGATCACCTTCGTCGGCCAACACTTCGGCGACCACACCGTCGCGGGCCGCCAGCAGCACATGTTCCATCTTCATGGCCTCCAGAATGGCAAGCCGGTCACCTTCGGCCACCCTTGCACCCGCTGTTGCAAAGACGGCTTTGACCAAACCGGGCATGGGCGCTTCGACCACGTTGCCGTCGCCCGCAGCGGTCGCGGCCACGTCGAGCGGATCAACCACATCGAAAGAGAGGCCGTAGCCGTCAAAAACCGTCGCGACGCCGCCCGCAATATGCACGTCAGGAACTGGCCCTTTGCCAATCACCCACCGACCCTGTTGGCGCTCTGCCATGACCTCGACCCCGTCGACCTGCCAGCGTTGTGAGTCGGCGTCCAGAACCTGAACGGTGCACAGCACGTCCTCACCCGCGCGGCGCAGTGGGATTGTGCGACGCAGCGGCTGCCATAGGGAAAACCCGGCATCCGCCTCTGCCTGATCAAGGCCCGACGCCGCCATCGCGGCGGCCACTGCATCGCGAGGCGCGACATGAGGTGCCTGGGTCAACGCATCCAGATCGCGGGCAATCAACCCGGTATCTACCTCGCCAGCGGTGAACCCAGCGTGCCCGGCCAACGCCCCGAGAAACGCAAGGTTTGTCACCGTGCCGCCGACCTGCGTGTCCGCCAACGCCCGCGACAGACGCTTCAGCGCGACCGCGCGCGTGGGGCCATGTACGATCACCTTGGCAATCATCGGGTCGTAATGCGGGCTGATCTCGTCCCCCGCCCGCACGCCACTGTCGGCCCGCGCCATGTCGGGAAAGCTGAGATGCGTCAGCGTACCGGTGGCTGGCAGGAACCCGGCGGGCACATCCTCGGCATAGAGCCGCGCCTCAAAGGCGTGGCCGGTGATACTCAGATCATCTTGGGCTGCGGGCAACGGCTCGCCAGCCGCCACGCGCAATTGCCATTCCACCAGATCAACGCCCGTAGTCGCCTCGGTCACCGGGTGCTCGACTTGAAGGCGCGTGTTCATCTCCATGAAGAAGAACCCATCGGGGCGCAGCGGGCCCGAGCCATCGACGATGAATTCTACGGTGCCTGCCCCTTTGTATCCAATCGCTTCTGCTGCGCGCACGGCAGCCGCGCCCATGGCGGTGCGCATCTCTTCGGTCATGCCAGGCGCGGGGGCTTCTTCGATCACCTTCTGGTGGCGGCGTTGCAGCGAACAATCACGCTCGAACAGGTGCACGGCCTGGCGACCGTCACCGAACACCTGCACCTCGATATGGCGCGGTTGGGTGACAAATTTCTCGACAAGCACATCGGCGTTGCCAAAAGCGGTCTTCGCCTCGCTCCGCGCGCTGGCCAGCGCGTCGGCGAACCCCGTGGGGTCTTCTACAAGGCGCATGCCCTTGCCGCCACCACCGGCCACGGCCTTGATCAGAGCGGGATAACCCATCTTGTCAGCCTCTGCCGCGAGCAGAGCATCATCCTGATCCGCCCCGTGATAGCCGGGCACCACCGGCACGCCCGCCTCGACCATCAGAGCCTTGGCCGCGTCCTTGAGACCCATGGACCGGATCGCCGAGGCCGAGGGGCCAATGAACGTCAGACCAGCCTCGTCAACGGCCTCTACAAAGTCAGGGTTTTCCGACAGAAAACCGTAGCCCGGGTGGATCGCCTGCGCGCCTGTATGAAGCGCGGCCTCTATGATCACATCCCCGCGCAGGTAACTCTCCGCCGGGGCTGGCCCGCCGATACGTACCGCCACATCCGCCATATGCACGTGCATGGCGCTGGCGTCGGCATCGGAGTAGACCGCCACGCAGCGCACCCCCATGGCTTGCGCCGTTTCCATGACCCGGCAGGCAATCTCGCCCCGGTTGGCGATCAGGATTGTGTCAAACATCAGGAAATATCCTCTTGGATCCAATGACCATGCATTTCGTTCGGTGCGGGGTCACCGGAAATCCAATCGACCAGCACGTGACCATACGGCGCAACCCGCTGCCCCGTCAGACATGACCGGGTCGACACAGCCTTGCCATCGGTCGAGTTCTTGCCCACTTCAACGATTTCGCACTGATGGTCGCGCATGCTGAGTGTCATACCTTTGCGGGGCGTGCCCTGCACCTCCGTGAGCTGTAGGACGTGCCCCCTGTTCGGCAGCAGAAACATGTCACTCACGCGACCGCGAAACACCCTCATCACATCCGGAACACGCCAAAGCGTGTCTCCTCAATCGGGGCATTCAGTGCGGCACTGAGGCTGAGGAACAGCACGTCACGGGCCTTGCGCGGGTCGATTATCCCGTCATCCCAAAGCCGGGGTGATTGACCCGCGCAAGGCGCGCGATGTGCTGCACCTGAGCCTGAGTGCTGCCTTGAACGCGCCGATCGAGGAGACACGCTTTGGCGTGTTCCGGATGTGAAAATGGCAGGTCTGTATCACGTCGGTATTTTGTCGGTATTGCGTCGGTGGTTGCACCGACCCAGCGAGGTCGCCCATGTTTAACACCATTCTGATTGCCAATCGGGGCGAAATAGCCTGCCGGATCATGGAAACGGCCCAATCCATGGGCGTGCGATGCGTGGCCGTCTATTCGGATGCGGATGCCAGGGCCAAGCACGTCGCCATGGCAGATGAAGCCGTTCATATCGGCGGGGCTGCCCC
>JBCDEK010000129.1:0-4618 GCA_039179785.1 Pseudomonadota bacterium
ATAGAACGCAAGGCCAAACCCCGCGCCGAAAAGCGCGCCCATGATATACTGGCCTTCGGCACCGATGTTCCAGATGCCGGCCTTGAACCCCAGGCTAAGCCCGATAGCAATCAGGACCAGTGGCGCGCCTTTGATCAGAAGTTGCGGGCGGTAAAAAAAGGCGAATTCGCCAAAGACCGGTTCCCAGAAGATCGTCAGAATCGACTGTACTGGGTCCTTGCCGAGAGCGGCGAACAACAGGCCCCCGAAGAAAAACGTGGCCATAACGGCCAGCAGTGGCGTCAGATAGGCAAACATCTGATTGGGCTGCGGGCGTTTTTCGAGCCGGATCATGATGGTAGCTCCCACACCGCCCGGCGGGTCGGTTGCACATCGGGGTGAAGGCCTTCTGCGCTACACATGCGCCACCTCCATGCCATGTGCGCCACCCATCATCAGCCCGATTTGCTCGACGCTCAGACCGTCCGTCGGTTGTGGCGTTGACAACCGCCCTTCATTTAGCGCGGCGAAGCGGTCGGCAATTTCCATCAATTCATCCAGATCCTGGCTGATCACGATCACCGCGGCACCGCCCTTTGCCAGATCGAGCAGGGCCTGCCGGATGGCTGCTGCGGCAGAGGCATCCACACCCCAGGTCGGCTGGTTGACCACCAGAACCTCCGGCCGCTGCAGCACCTCACGCCCAATCACGAATTTCTGCAGATTGCCGCCCGAAAGCGACCGTGCAGCGTTGGCAGGCCCAGGTGTGCGCACATCGAAGGTGGCAATGATCCGGTCGGCAAAATCGCGCGCGGCAGGCCAGTCGAGAAACCCACCCCGCTCAAGCCTCTCGCGCGCCGCGCCGGTGAGCATTGCGTTTTCAGTCAGCGACATGTCGGGGGCGGCAGCGTGGCCGAGGCGCTCTTCGGGTGCGGCCAGCAAGCCGCGGGACCGGCGCGCGTTTGGGCCTAATGTACCGATGTCCGCGCCATCAAACTGTACCATGCCGACTGGTGCGGGCGTTTCACCGGAGAGAGCAGCCAGCAACTCTTCCTGTCCATTGCCAGCCACACCGCCGATGCCCAAAATCTCTCCACGCCGCAACTCTAGTGAAATGTCGCGCAGCGGCATGCCGAAGGCGGAGGGTGAGGGCAACGACAGCCCTGCCAGCGTCAACACGATGGGCCCCGGTTCTACACCTGCACGCGTGGGTGTGGTCAGCACCTTGCCCACCATCATCTCGGCCATGTCCCGCGCCGTGGTCTCGCGCGGCGTGCAATTCCCCACGACCTTGCCCAACCTCAGGATCGTGGCGGTGTCGCAGAGCGTCCGTATTTCTTCAAGCTTATGAGAAATATAGAGAATTGCCGTTCCTTCAGCGCTAAGCCTGCGGAGGGTTTCGAACAGGATCTCCACTTCTTGCGGCGTCAGAACCGAGGTTGGTTCGTCCATGATCAACAGCTTTGGGTCCTGGAGCAGGCAGCGGATGATCTCGACCCGCTGCCGTTCACCCGCAGAGAGATCGCCCACGATCCGGTCAGGGGCCAGGGGCAACCCGTAGGTGTCCGAGACCTCGCGGATTTGCCGTGAGAGATCGCGCAGTTTCGGCGCGTTCTCCATCCCCAGTGCGATGTTTTCGGCCACCGTCAGCGCGTCGAACAGCGAAAAATGCTGGAAGACCATGCCGACACCTGCTGCCCGCGCGGCGCGCGGCTCGGATGGAGCGAAGGGGGCCCCGTGCATCTGTATCTCGCCTTGATCCGGCTTGACGAGACCGTAGATCATCTTGACCAATGTTGACTTGCCCGCCCCGTTTTCACCGAGCAGCGCATGGACTTCGCCGGGGGCGATCTCCAGCGAAACGTCATCATTCGCGATGACGCCGGGATAGGCTTTGGTCAGACCCGAAAGGGACAGGAGCGGCGTCATGCGGGGACTTTCGATTGGGTCAGAAGCGCATCGACCACCCCTGCGGCGATGGCGTCCGGGTGCTTGCCCAAGGCTTTGTCGCCGATGGGGCAGGTGATTGGCGCGGGGTCGAGCCCCGCTTGCCGCAGCCGTTTTTCGAACCGCGCCCACTTCGTCGCCGACCCGATCAGCCCGCAGGAGGCAAAGCCGCGTTTGAGCAGGGCCGCACAGAGAGCGAGGTCAATATCGTGCGAATAGGTGAAGATCAGATGGTGCGCATCCTGCGGCGCCCGGGCGGCCAGCCGCGGCATATCGGCTGTGGGCACAAGGGTGATGTCGTCGTCAACCTGCTTTGGAAATCGGCTGCGCGTGCTGTCCACCCACGTCAGTTCAATCGCACCCGGCGGGCAGGCGTTGACCACCGCGCGGCCCACATGCCCGGCACCCCAGAGCCAAAGGCGCGGGGGCGGGCCGACGCTGACCTGTTGTTCGTGCGTCTTGCGCCTGTTGACCTGGTCCACCATTTTTTCATTACGCGTGAACTGCAGGGTGACGGAGCCACCGCAACATTGCCCAAGCCCGGGGCCGAGCGGCAACGTCCGCACCTCGTCTGGCCCGTCCTCGGCGAGAATGGCGCGCGCCTGCGCAATGGCCGCGTACTCCAGGGCGCCGCCGCCGATCGTGCCAGCGATCTCCGTTTGCGTCACTTTCATCGCGGTGCCCGCATCGCGGGGCGCCGACCCTTTGGTGGCCAGGATTTCGACGTAGAGCGCGCTCATCCCCGGGCCCTTCCAATGGCGTTGAGCACGGCCTCGGGCGTCGCGGGCGTTTGAAGATCGGCATAGTTCGGCCCACAGGCCTGAACGGCGTCACAAAGTGCCGAATAGGCCGAAATCCCCAGCATCAGGGGCGGCTCGCCCACTGCCTTTGATCGATAAATCGTTTCTTCGCGGTTCTCGCCATCCCAGAGTGCCACGTTGAAAACATCGGGCCGGTCCGAGCAGGCGGGGATCTTGTAAGTCGACGGCGCATGGGTGCGCAGCCGCCCGCTGTCGTCCCAGACCAACTCTTCCGTGGTCAACCAGCCTGCACCCTGCACATAGCCCCCCTCGATCTGGCCGATATCGAGGCTGGGGTTCAGCGAGGCGCCCACGTCATGCAGAATGTCCGCGCGCAGAATGCGGTTTTCTCCCGTCAGCGTGTCGACCACCACCTCGGTCACGGCGGCGCCATAGGCAAAGTAGAAAAACGGGCGACCCTTACCCCTGATCCGGTCCCATTCGACCTTCGGCGTCTTGTAGAATCCGGTCGACGAGAGGCTGATCCGCGCGAAATAGGCCATCTGCACCACCTCGGCGAAGCTGTAGATCGCGCCGGACACGGTCACTTCGCCGCCTTCAAAGACGACATCGCACGCTGCGCATTGATGCTTCTCCGCAAGCATATCAGACATTCGGTCACGTATGGTATCGCAGGCCAGTTTGACCGCCATCCCATTCAGATCACTGCCCGACGACGCAGCCGTCGCGGAGGTGTTGGGCACTTTGCCAGTGTCGGTCGCGGTGATCTTCACCTCTGCGATGTCGACCCCGAACCGGTCCGCCGCAACCTGAGCGACCTTCTGGAACAAGCCTTGCCCCATCTCGGTTCCACCGTGGTTCAGATGGATAGAGCCATCCTGATACACATGCACCAGGGCGCCTGCCTGATTCAGATGCGTAAGAGTAAACGAGATACCAAACTTCACGGGCGTCAGCGCGATGCCTTTTTTCAGGACAGGGTTCTCCCCATTCCAGGCGGTTACAGCTTCGCGCCGTTGCTCATACCCGCTCGACAGGACCAGAGCATCGATCATCTCCGGCAGGATGAAGTCCGTGACTTCCTGACCATACGGCGTCGTCTTGTTGGATGCACCCGGTGCGCTGCCGTAGTAGTTCCTCTGCCGAACGACCAGAGAAGATTTGCCCAGATGTGTCGCGATATGGTCCATCACCCGTTCGATCCCAAGCATCCCTTGCGGGCCGCCGAACCCACGAAAGGCGGTAGCGCTCTGCATGTTGGTTTTCAGCCGGTGGCTGGTGATCCGAACGGCGGGCAGGAAATACGCGTTATCCGCATGAAGCATGGCGCGGTCGGCCACAGGCAGCGACAAGTCCTGCGACCAGCCGCAGCGGGCGTAGTGCGTAAAGTCGATCCCTAGAATTGCACCGTCATCGTCGAAGCCGACAGTGTAATCGATCCGGAAGTCGTGGCGCTTGCCGGTGATCATCATGTCGTCGTCGCGGTCATAGCGCATCCGGCAGGGCCGCCCCGTGGCGCGCGCGACGACCGCGCAGGCCACGGCGAGTGCATTGCCTTGGCTCTCCTTGCCGCCAAATCCACCACCCATGCGCCGGGTCTCGACGCGTACGCTGTGCATTGGCACGCCCAGAGCTTCGGCCACCTTGTGCTGGATTTCCGTGGGATGCTGGGTCGAGCTCATCACCACCATGTCGCCGTCCTCTTGCGGCAGGGCGAGCGCGGCCTGACCTTCGAGGTAGAAGTGCTCCTGGCCGCCGACGTAGAGCTGGCCGGCAATCTGGTGCGGCGCCCTGGCAATCGCGGCGTCAGCATCGCCACGTCCATAGACCCGCGGCCCATCTTCAAAGCGGCTGTTTTGTGCCAGCGCATCCTCGATGCTCAGGATCGGCGGCGTCTCGGTGATCTCAACCTGCCCAAGCCGCGCCGCTTG
>JBCDEK010000110.1:0-8611 GCA_039179785.1 Pseudomonadota bacterium
GCCTTCGGAGGGCAGCGCTCTATCCAGCTGAGCTACGGGTGCATACCGTTCGCGAGATGCTTACGCCATGCTTACGCGAGATTTTCGGCCTCTTGAAGAGCGAACCCGACATCCGCTCAAGCCGTTGTTTAGTCACTTCTTTCTTCCAGCACCTTTCGCCATCGCCAGACTTGACATCCGCCTTCGGAGGGCAGCGCTCTATCCAGCGGAGCTAAGGGTCCACTAGGGCGCGGTATAGCGGTGCCATCCGCGCCCTGCAATTGATAAATCAGAGCGAGATGCGGAACTGGGCAAAGCCGTCGGGGCCGTCGCCTGCGGGTTCGATCGTCACCCCTTTGACATCATCGATGTATTGTGTGGCCTTGGGGCCGGTCTCGAACAGCACGGTGGTGTCATCAAGCGGTGCGAAGGTCCAGTTCGCATCGGCGCGCGGGCTGATCGTGCCCTGTTCCACGATGTAGCGCACGATCACGTCGCGGTTGGTGTCGGGTGCTTCGAAGACCACGGTATCGCCCTTGGCACCGGGGAAGTTGCCGCCTCCGCCCGCGCGATAATTGTTCGTCGCGATGATAAACTGTTGTTCTGGGTCAAGGGGTTCTCCGTTGAACTTCAAGTCAACGATGCGGTTGGCGTCCGCATTGATCAACTCGCCCTTGGGGTCGAATTTCGACGGCTGGCTGAGGTCGATCTGGTAGGTGACCCCGTCCATGACGTCGAAATTGTAGCTGGGGAAGTCAGGGTTCAGAAGTGGCGCGTCGCTGCTGCCCGGTTCAACCTGGTTGAACATGCCTGCGGAGCGTTCGAGCCAATCCTTGACCTCGGCCCCGGTGACCAGCACGGCGCGTGCGGTGTTGGGGTAGAGGTAGAGGTCGGAGACGTTCTTGATCGCGACATCACCCTTGGGGACATCCGTGAAGTATTCGGGGCCGCCGCGGCCCCCTGCCTTGAAGGGGGCGGCGGCGGACAAGATCGGCAGCCCTTCGTATTCGGTGCCCTGCATCATCTGGGCGATGTACCAGCTTTGGGCAATTGACACGATCTGGACCGAGGGGTCGTCGGCCACCAGCGCGAAGTAGCTGTGCAGCGGTGCGTCGGTCTTGCCCACGGCGCGGCGGACGTAAGCGAGGGTTGCGTCATGTTCGGCCTGCACGCTGTCGAGCACCGGTTGGTGATCTTCGACGAGGGCGGTGACAGAGCGGTCTTCGTTGCGTTTGGAGATGGGGCGTGCTTCGGACCCGTGGCCGGTGATCCGCCAGCTTGATCCGTCGCGTTCGAGCATCAGGTCGATGACGCCAAGATGAGAGCCCCAGAAGCCGCCCATCGCTGCGGGTTTGCCGTGGATCGTGCCGTTGTCGACATCGACCGCCGGAAGGTCGGCATAGGTGGGCGAGGGGAAGACCTGGTGGTGGTGGCCGGTGAGGATCGCGTCGATTCCATCAACGGCGGCGAGGGGGACGGAGGCGTTCTCCATGCCATCGACATGGTCCGCGGCGCCGATACCGGAGTGGCTGAGCGCGATGATGATGTCGGCGCCTTGTTCCTTTATCAGCGGCACAAGCGTCTTGGCGGTGTCGACGATGTCGCGGGCCTGCACGTTGCCTTCGAGATGGCGGCGGTCCCAGTTCATGATCTGGGGCGGGACGAAGCCGATGAGGCCGACCTTGATCGGGTGGCTTTCACCCGCGCCATCTGTGACCGTGTGGTCGAGGATGACGAAGGGGGGCACGAGGGTTTTGTCGGCGGCGGCATCCGGGCCTTGTTCTTTGGCCACGTTGGCGCAGACCACGGGGAAGTTGGCACCCGCGAGCGACTTCATCAGGAAATCAAGGCCGTAGTTAAACTCGTGGTTGCCCAAGGTGGCGGCGTCAAAGCCCACGGTGTTCATGGCTGTGATGATCGGGTGGGTGTCGCCGTCCTTCATGCCCCGTTCGTAAGCGATGTAGTCGCCCATTGGGTTGCCCTGCAGGAAGTCGCCATTGTCGATGAGCATGGAATTTGTTGCTTCCGCCCGGATGCTTTCGATGATCGACGCGGTGCGCGACAGGCCGACCGTGTCGCGGGGCTTGTCGGCGTAGTAGTCATAGGGAAAGACATGCACGTGCAGGTCGGTGGTTTCCATGATCCGCAGGTGTGCCTGATTGGTGCTGGCGCGCAGGGAAAATGGGTGCATTGCGGCGAAGGTGGCGGTGGTGGCCAGAAAGGTCCGGCGTGAGATGAGATGTGTCATGTGAATTCCCCCAAGTCTGTGTTCTGTCCCTCACGCTAGGCGGGTAGGGGATGGATGTCACAGTTTGATGTGACCCCGGGCGAAAATTTGCGCATCTTTTTTTTTTGCAATGCCTCGGAACCAGACAGGGGAATGGGCCGTTTGAGCAGTGTTGTTCCTGACAACTGTCCCGACGGGTGACGCGCAATCTCCCCCCCAACTGCGCGTCACCCGCACAAAAAAAAGGGCGCCATTTGGCGCCCGGGCTGTTCGAGGTGAGAGCGCCCTAGCGGCCCCAACTGCGGACAACGCCGCAATCCATGTGCACGAAGTTCGAACCGGAATATTTGCCGACGCCACCGCCACGGCACGCTTGGGCGGCGCGCGCCATCTGGCTGACCGAACGGGTGGAGAGGCGCAGATCGGCGGCCTGGCCTTTCATATGAAGGGAATTCTTGGCAACGCCACCGCTGCGCGAGCGGAGCATAGCATTGGTCTTGGGACTGCGATAGCCCGACAGAAGCATGTAGGGTTCGTCAACGTCGAGAAGGTTATGCGCAGCGGCCATGATATCGACGTTGCGCAGGTCCATCGATTTGACGTCGTTGGTACGCCAGTCGCGCATGAAGTGGTTCACTTCCTTGACTGCGTCCTTGATATATTGCCCTTCGATCCAATAGATCATGTCGATCCGTTCGCCGGTGCGACCAGAATACATGCGCAGGCGGCGAATATCCCCGGCCCCGCGAAGGAACCCTGCTGCGTTTGAGAATGTGGGTGCTGCTGTGACGGCCGTTGCTGCAAATGCACCGAGAACGGCCCGGCGGGTTAGACCCGTAGAGTTTATGTTGCTCATTTTAGTGCGCTGTCCCGTACGCTGCCTGTTTGCCCGTGATGTTACACGGGTTTTGTCATCTCATCCCCAGATGCAACACGTTCATGTCATAGGACGATTCGTTTACCAAGACCTGAATCGGACAGGTCTTTCGCAGACCGGCATTTAGGCAGATTTTTGCGCAAATTCGCGACAAACGGGCACGCGTCCGTTAAGACGATGCACACGCGCATCATGCCAAATCTCTTTGCGCGGAACCGGGCAATCCGCGTGGACAGGATGTGGCGTGCGCTGGGATAAAGGATCTGAGTGCCAGAGCACGAAAATAAAAACAGGTGTGATATGATTGTTAGCCTTTACCGACCTTTGATGCTTGCCCTGACCTTGGCGCTTGTCTTTACATGGGATGCGCAGCCTGCGGGTGCGCAGGCGCAGGTGACGGCGTTCAAGCAGGCGGTGGCCGAAGCCGCGGCACGCGATGCGGATATTGCCGCGTTCTATAAGGCAAACGGGTACGAGAGCCTGTGGACGGGCCGGTCGGGCCGCGAGCGTCAGCGCCGGGCCGCGCTGTTCAAGGCGCTGTCGCAGGCGGGCAATCACGGGCTTCCGGCGGCGCGTTATGATGCGGCGGGCCTGCAGGCCAAGATGAAGGCGGCCAAGACCCAGCGCGATCGCGGGTTGGTCGAGGTCGCGTTGAGCCGCACGTTCCTGCAATTTTCGCGCGATCTGCAGACCGGTGTTCTGGTGCCGTCGCGGGTGGACGGCGCGATTGTGCGGCAGGTGCCGTATCGCGATCGCACATCCTATCTGGTGAATTTTTCGAAATCCTCGCCCGGCGGGTTCTTCAAGGCGTTGCCACCCAAGACATCCGAATACACCGCGCTGATGAAAGAAAAGCTGCGGATGGAGCGGCTGCTGGCCAAGGGCGGTTGGGGGCAGAAAGTGCCCGTGGGCACGCTCAAGCCCGGACAGTCGGGGGATGCCGTTGCGATCCTGCGCAACCGGCTGATTGCGATGGGGTTCCTGAAGCGCACCAACACGCAGACTTATGACACGTCCATCCAATCTGCCGTGCAGCAATTCCAGTTGGCACATGGCTTGACGGCCGATGGTGTTGCCGGTGAGGGCACGATGGCAGAGCTGAACAAGTCCGTGCAGGACCGGCTTCAATCCATCATCGTCGCCATGGAACGAGAGCGCTGGGTCAATCAGGAGCGCGGCAAGCGCCATATCCTGGTGAATATTCCCGACTTCACGGCCAAGATCATCGACAACGGCAAGCTGACCTTTGAAACCCGGTCGGTGGTGGGCGCCAATACGGATGACCGTCCGACGCCCGAGTTTTCGGACGTGATGGAATTCATGGTCATCAATCCCAGCTGGTACGTGCCGCGATCCATCGTGACCAAGGAATATCTGCCGGCGCTCAAGCGGAACCGCAATGCCGTCAAGCATATCGAGATCACGGACAGCCGGGGCCGCAAGGTGAACCGTGGCGCCGTGAACTTTGGCCAGTACACGGCAAAAACCTTTCCCTTTGCCATGCGCCAGCCCCCCAGCAAGGGCAATGCGCTGGGTCTGGTGAAGTTCATGTTCCCGAACGTGCACAATATCTATCTGCACGACACACCCGCCAAGAACCTGTTTGGCCGCGAGGTGCGCGCCTACAGCCACGGCTGCGTGCGTCTGGCCGATCCGTTCGACTTTGCCTATGCGCTGCTGGCCAAGCAGGAAAGCAACCCTGAGGCCTATTTCCAGTCGGTGCTGGCCACGGGCAAGGAAACCCGCGTTGACCTGAAGTCGCCGGTGCCCGTGCACATCATCTATCGCACGGCGTTCACCACGCCCAAGGGGCACACGCAGTACCGCCGCGATATCTATGGCCGCGACGCCAAGATTTGGAATGCGCTGTCGAATGCGGGGGTGGCCCTGCGCGCCGTTCAGGGGTAATCCTGCGCCCCGAGGCAACATGGGGCGCGCGCGAGAGACATGGGCTATTCACTGGCAGAGATTGCAGCATCGCTTGGGGCAGAGGTTCTGGGCGACGAAACCATCGTGATTGAGGGGCTGGCCGAGCCTGCGATGGCGGGCCCGGGCGATCTGGCGCTGGCCTCGAACGAGAAATATGCCGGTGCTTTGAAGGATGGGGCGGCGCAGGCGGCCTTGCTTTGGCCGGGCGCGGACTATGCCGCGCTGGGATTGAAAGGGGCCATTGTGCCCAATCGTCCGCGCTATGCGATGGCGGGCCTGACCGCACAGATGGACCCCGGCCAGCACTGGCCCAAGGGCATTCATGCCAGCGCGGTTGTTGATCCGTCGGCGGTGCTGGGCACGGGCGTGTCGGTTGGGGCGTTTTCAATCATCGGGCCCGGTGCGCAGATTGGCGACAATTCTGTGATCGGGCCCCAGTCTTACGTGGGCGCGTATGTCACGCTTGGCCCGGACGCGGCGATCCGCGAACAGGTCAGCATCGGGGCCTATGCCAGGATCGGCGCACGGTTCCGCGCGCAGCCGGGGGCACGGGTCGCGGGCGACGGGTTTTCCTATGTCACGCCGCAGAAATCCGGGGTCGAGACGGCGCGCGAGAGCCTGGGTGAGGCCAGCGCGCAGGATGATCAATCCTGGGTGCGCATTCATTCGCTGGGCTCAGTTCTGATTGGTGACGATGTCGAGATGGGCGCGAACTCCTGCGTCGACAGCGGCACCATTCGGCCCACGCAGGTGGGCGACGGCAGCAAGATCGACGATCTGGTCCAGGTCGCGCACAACGTGATTGTCGGCAAGAATTGCCTGCTGTGTGGTCTGGTGGGCATCGCCGGGTCGACCGTGATTGGCAATAATGTCGTTCTGGGTGGCCAGGTGGGCGTGTCGGACAACGTGACCATCGGTGACAACGTGGTCGCGGGCGGGGCGTCGGTCATCCTGTCGAATGTGCCTGCGGGTCGGACCATTTTGGGGTATCCGGCCACGAAGATGGACGCGCAGATCGAAAGCTATAAGTCGCTGCGCCGTCTGCCTCGCGCGCTGCGCGACATTGCTGAGCTTAAGAAAGCGGTTTCAAACCCCGGCGGCAGTGACTAAATCAGCGCCAGGTTGAAGAGGGGCAGACGGGATGAGCGTTCAGAACAAGGTCATCGAGATTGTCGCGGAACAGGCGGTGCTTGAGCCAGGTGACGTGGCCTTGGACAACACGCTCGAAGATCTGGGTATTGATAGTCTGGGGCTGGTCGAAAGCATCTTTGCCATCGAGGAAGAGTTCGACATACAGGTGCCTTTCAACGCCAATGAACCCCAGGCCAGCGATTTCGATATCTCGAATGTGCAGTCGATCATCGCCGGGATTGAAAAGCTGATTGCAGAACAGAAAAGCTGATGCACCGCGTTGTGATTACGGGCGCAGGCACGGTCAATGCTCTGGGCCACACCGTTGCCGAGACCTTGGACGCCATGCGCGCCGGGCGATGCGGCATTGGCGAGTTGGACTTTCAGGACGTGGACCGGCTGGCCATCAAGATCGGCGGACAGGTGCGCGGGTTCGAGGCCGAAGGACGGTACAACCGCCAGCAGATGAGCCTGTATGACCGGTTTACGCAGTTCACTCTGGCGGCGGCCAAGGAGGCGATTGAGCAGTCGGGTCTGAGCTTTTCCGGTGAGGAAGCGGCGCGATCGGGCGTGATCCTCGGCACCGCGGCGGGCGGGGTCAGCACCTGGGACCAGAACTACCGGCTGGTGTATGAAGAGGGGAAGAACCGCGTGCACCCCTTTGTGGTGCCCAAGCTGATGAACAATGCCGCCGCCAGCCACGTGTCGATGGAATGGAACCTCAAGGGTCCGTCCTTTACCGTGGCGACGGCCTGTGCGTCGTCGAACCACGCTATGGCGCAGGCGTTTCAGATGGTGCGCAGCGGCATGGCGCCGGTGATGATCACGGGCGGGTCGGAAAGCATGTTGTGCTTTGGTGGGGTCAAGGCGTGGGAAGGGCTGCGCGTGATGTCCAAGGACGCGTGCCGCCCGTTTTCAGCCAACCGCAACGGCATGGTGCAGGGCGAGGGCGCGGGGGTGTTCGTGTTCGAGGAGTACGAACATGCGCGGGCGCGGGGCGCGGACATCCTGTGTGAAGTAGCGGGGTTCGCCATGTCGTCGGATGCCGCCGACATCGTGATGCCGTCCAAGAACGGCGCCGCGCGGGCGATGGCGGGGGCGCTGGCAGATGCGCGGGTGAACGCGGACGAGGTCGGCTATATCAATGCCCACGGCACCGGCACAGCGGCGAATGACAAGACGGAATGCGCGGCGGTGGCGGATGTGTTCGGGCCCCATGCGGACAAGCTGATGATCTCCTCCACCAAGTCGATGCACGGGCATCTGATCGGAGGCACGGGTGCGGTCGAGCTTTTGGCCTGTATTATGGCGCTGCGCGAGGGGGTGATTGCCCCCACCATAGGCTATGAGGAGCCTGACCCCGAATGCGCGCTGGACGTGGTGCCGAACGATGCGCGTGACGCAGAGGTGGATGTGGTTCTGTCGAACGCCTTTGCCTTTGGCGGCATGAACGCGGTGCTGGCGCTGCGCAAGACATGAAAAAGCCGCCCGGTGGAAGGGCGGCTTTTTTACTTTGAGGTCAGTTGCTTAGAACTGCGCGATTGATGTCTTGTCAAAGGACGCGGTGAAGCCGCTGAGTGACATCGTCAACTCGACCTTTTGATCCGGTGCCAGGGCTGGCACGATGGTCAACTTGGCATTTGCACCGCGGCGGAACTGCGCCACTTCCTCGGCCACAAGCCCCACGCGGGAATAGCAGCCGATCGGGTTGCAGAAGGCAAAGGGATAGCGCCGCGCCTGACCGCCATCGACTTCGAGGGTCAGCTGCTGCGGCAGCGAGGTTTCAAGCGGCACGATGATCGTGGCACCGGCCACCGCGCGGCCACCTTCGGGCAGGCGGAAGATCGAAATCTCGGCCACGGGCGTGCCTTCGGCATCGGACATCAATTGGTACATCTGGCAGGGCTCATCCTGACCGTCTTCGGTCTTGATACAGCGCAGCTGCCAGTCGCCATTTGTCTCGGCGGTATAGGTCTCTCCGACCTGGGGGGCCGAGGCGTCTTCGCCCAGGCTCAGCTGTTCTTCGATGGCGCTGCCCACATCGGGCGCTTCGGTGGTGTCTTCGGTTGTCGTATCCGTGGATTGGGCCATGACGCCAATTGGCATCAGCAGGGCCACAGAGAGGGCAATCAGGGACGTGCGCATATCAGTTCCGCTCTTGTTTCGTTTTGCGTTTGCTAGCACGGACGCGCAGCAGTGTCAGGGCCAAAGCGCAAAGTTTTCGTGACATAAGGGCGGACATAAAAAAGGGAGCCGAAAAGCCCCCTTTTTCACGTGTCTTTTTCTCTCCCCGTCGGACTGGCCGACTTATGGGGCGGACGTTACGAAAGCGGGTGCCGGGGGTCAACAGTGAAAATCGACAAAAAGAAAACATCGTGAAATCAGAGACTAAACTGGATCGTTCACTTGAACAAAAAAAGGCCGCGCACGAGGCGCGGCCAGTCTGACAGGGAGGAAGTGTTCCGCGC
>JBCDEK010000009.1:0-60305 GCA_039179785.1 Pseudomonadota bacterium
GACTACGCCTTGGGGATTGATGGCATCGCGCTGATGCTGATCATGCTCAGTGTCTTCCTGATGCCACTCTGTATTGCAGCGAGCTGGAATTCGGTCACCAAGCGGGTTGGCGAATACATGGCGGCATTCCTGATCATGGAAACGCTGATGATTGGTGTATTCGCCGCGCAGGATCTGTTCCTGTTCTACATCTTCTTCGAAGCGGGTCTGATCCCGATGTATCTCATCATTGGCGTATGGGGCGGCGACAACCGGATCTACGCCAGCTACAAGTTCTTCCTCTACACCTTCCTCGGGTCGGTGCTGATGCTGGTTGCGATGGTGGCGATGTATTCGGATGCGGGCACCACGGACATCGAGATGCTGCTGAACCACCAGTTCGGGACAGAGACGTTCAGCCTGCTCGGCATTCAGATCGTGGGCGGGATGCAGACGCTGCTGTTCCTTGCGTTCTTCGCCAGCTTCGCGGTGAAGATGCCGATGTGGCCAGTCCATACGTGGCTGCCTGATGCGCACGTGCAGGCGCCGACTGCGGGGTCGGTCGTGCTGGCGGCCATCCTGCTGAAGCTGGGCGGCTACGGGTTCATCCGGTTCTCCTTTTCTATGTTCCCGGTGGGATCCGAAGTTATGGCGCCGCTGGTGCTGTGGATGTCGGCCATTGCCATTGTCTACACGTCGCTGGTGGCGCTGGTGCAGGAGGACATGAAGAAGCTCATTGCCTATTCGTCGGTGGCGCACATGGGCTTTGTGACCATGGGTATCTTTGCGGCGAACCAGCAGGGGCTGGATGGCGCGATTTTCCAGATGCTGAGCCACGGGTTCATCTCGGGCGCGCTCTTCCTGTGCGTGGGTGTCATCTATGACCGCATGCACACGCGCGAAATCGACGCCTATGGCGGACTGGTGAACAAGATGCCGGCCTATGCGCTGATCTTCATGCTGTTCACGATGGCCAATGTGGGCCTGCCGGGCACGTCCGGGTTCGTGGGTGAATTCCTGACGCTGATGGCGGTCTTCCAGGTGAACACCTGGGTGGCGGCTGTGGCAACCACGGGCGTAATCTTCTCTGCTGCGTATGCGCTGTGGCTCTACCGCCGGGTGGTCATGGGCGATCTGATCAAGGAAAGCCTGAAGTCGATCACAGACATGAGCCGCCGGGAAAAGGCGATCTTTGCCCCACTGGTGGTGATGACCCTGTTGTTGGGCGTATACCCCGCGTTGATCCTCGACATCATCGGGCCGTCGGTGGCGGCACTGGTAAGCAACTACGATACGGCGCTCGCCGCGGCTGAGGCTGCGACGATGGTTGCTGGAAACTAAGGAACGGAGGATTTATGTCCTACCGCTTCGCTACTTGAGGACAAGTGAATGTCTGCTGATCTGACCATCATCCTGCCCGAGATCCTGCTGAGCGTCTTTGCCATGCTGGGGCTGATCGGGGCGGTTTACACGTCCAAGGACGATCTGGCTTCGCCACTCTTGTGGGCAACGTCCGCCGTGTTTCTGGCCGTGGCTGCCTGGATTGGATTTGTGGGCGAGGGCACGAATGTGGCCTTTGGCGGCATGTTCATCGACGACGCGTTTTCGCGCTTTGCAAAGGTGACGATCCTCGTGTCGGCGGCGGCTGTGCTGCTGATGAGCGAAGGGTACATGTCGCAGCGCGGGTTGCTGCGGTTCGAATATCCGATGCTGGTGGCTTTGGCGGCTGTGGGCATGATGACCATGGTGTCGGCGGGTGATCTGATGGCTTTGTATATGGGCCTCGAACTGCAATCGCTCGCATTGTACGTGGTCGCATCGCTGCGCCGCGACTCTGTGAAGTCGACCGAGGCGGGGCTCAAGTACTTCGTGCTCGGTGCGTTGTCGTCGGGCCTACTTCTTTACGGCGCGTCGCTGGTCTATGGCTATGCGGGCACGACGCTCTTCTCCGGCATCGTACAGGTCGCGGAAGAGGGTGTGTCGCTGGGACTGCTGTTCGGCCTTGTGTTCCTGATGGCGGGCTTTGCCTTCAAGGTGTCGGCGGTGCCGTTCCACATGTGGACCCCGGATGTCTATGAAGGCTCGCCCACACCGGTCACCGCGTTCTTTGCGACGGCCCCAAAAGTTGCGGCCATGGCCCTGTTTGCCCGTGTGATGCACGACGCCTTTGGCGGGGCGGTTGCCGATTGGCAGCAGATTATGGCGCTGTTGTCGGTGCTGTCGATGTTCCTGGGGGCCTTTGCCGCCATCGGTCAGACCAATATCAAGCGTCTGATGGCGTTCTCCTCCATCGCTCATATGGGCTATGCCTTGATGGGGCTGGCGGCGGGCACCGTGCTGGGTGTGCAGGCGATGCTGGTATACATGGCGATCTACGTGACGATGAACATCGGCACCTTCGCCTTTATCCTGATGATGGAGAAAGACGGCCAACCGGTGGTCGAGATCGATGCCCTCAAGATGTATTCCAAGCGGGAACCGGGCAAGGCGCTGGCGATGCTGGTGTTGCTATTTTCGCTGGCTGGTGTGCCGCCGATGCTGGGCTTCTTTGGCAAGCTTTACGTGCTGCGCGCGGCCTATGAAGGTGGGCTGGTATGGCTGGCGATTGCGGGCGTGATCGCGTCGGTGATTGGGGCGTACTATTACCTGCGCATCGTGTTCTACATGTATTTCGGCGACGCGGATGAGGAACGTCTGAACGGCGGCAAATCCCCGATCCTGTGGGCGATGCTGATGGGGTCGGCGGCGGTTATGGTGCTGGGCATCATCAACATGTTTGGTGTCGAAGGGGCGGCGGCTTCTGCTGCGCTCACCTTGGTGAACTAGGCACCTCATGGCAAATCGGCCCTTCGGGGAGGATTTTTTGGAAACAGAGAAGTCATGAGCGCTTGGCCCTCAGGCTATGGCAGGCGCGTAATGGGTTCGGTGGATTCGACGTTGAGCGAGGCCGGTCGGATCGCTCAGGGGCTTGTCGGCCCCGAATGGATACTGGCGCTTGAGCAGACCGCAGCACGGGGACGGCGCGGGCGGGTGTGGTCGATGCCTCCGGGGAACTTCGCAGCGACACTGGTATTGCCGCTGGATGAAGCGCCGGGGGAGGCGGCCTTGCGGTCCTTTGTGATGTCGCTGGCCTTGCGCGATGCCTTTGTGGGGGCTAGCGGGCGCGAGGATGCCTTTGCTTTGAAGTGGCCCAATGATGTGCTTTTGCGGGGCGGCAAGGTGGCGGGTATTTTGCTGGAAAGCGTTGGGGCCGGTGCACGGCTGACCCATCTTGCGATCGGGGTTGGTGTGAACCTGGCGGCGGCGCCCGATGCATCCGACGTGGAAGCGGGGGCCGTGCCGCCAGTTGCGCTGAAAACTGCGCTGGGAACCAAGATCGCGCCCGAAGATTTTCTGACCCTTCTGGCGATCTGCTATGCTCGGTATGAAGACCAGTTTCGCACCTATGGGTTTGCGCCCATTCGCACCGCTTGGCTCGCGCAAGCCGCCAAGCTGGGCGAGGTCATCACGGCGCGCACCACGCGCGATACCCATGTCGGGACGTTCGTGGACGTGGACGCGGACGGCCAACTTGTTCTAGAGACGGCGAAAGGCCGGGTCACCATCCCGGCGGGTGACGTCTATTTCTGAGGAGGCGGCTGATGCTTCTGGCCATCGACTGCGGCAACACCAACACTGTCTTTTCCGTCTGGGACGGTGAGGCGTTCATTGGCACCTGGCGCACCTCGACCGAGTGGCAGCGCACGGCGGATCAGTACTATGTCTGGCTGTCGACGCTGATGAAGTTTCAGGGCATTGATGTTGAGATCACGGACATCATCATCTCGTCCACCGTGCCGCGTGTGGTGTTCAACCTACGGGTTTTTGCGGACCGGTACTACAACACGCGGCCCATTGTGGTGGGCAAGCCCGATTGCCAGTTGCCCGTAGATGTGCGGGTGGATGAGGGCACGCAGGTGGGGCCAGACCGGTTGGTGAACACGGTGGCGGGGCATGACCTTTATGGTGGCGACCTGATCATGGTGGATTTCGGGACGGCCACGACCTTTGATGTGGTGGACACCGACGGCGCCTATATCGGTGGGGTGATCGCGCCCGGTGTGAACCTGAGCCTTGAGGCGCTGCACAGCGCTGCTGCCGCCCTGCCGCATGTGGACATCACCAAGCCGCAGGCTGTGGTGGGCACCAACACAGTGGCCTGCATGCAGTCTGGTGTCTTTTGGGGTTACGTGGGCCTTGTTCGTGAGATATGTGCCCGAATTAAAGCGGAGCGCGCCCGCGACATGCGCGTGATCTCGACAGGGGGCCTTGCCCCCTTGTTCCAACAGACTGAAAAGCTGTTTGACGATTATCAAGACGATTTGACGATGCATGGCCTGACGGTCATCCATCGCTTTAACAAGGAAAACAACTGAAGCAATGAGCAGTGAACGATTGATCTACCTGCCCCTTGGGGGGGCGGGTGAAATTGGCATGAACGCCTATGTCTATGGCTATGGTGCGCCCGACCAGGAACGTCTGATCGTGGTCGATCTGGGTGTGACCTTTCCTGACATGGACGGCACGCCGGGTGTGGACCTGATCCTGCCGGATATCACGTGGCTGGCGGAACGGAAGGACCGTATCGACGGGATTTTCATCACCCACGCGCATGAGGACCATGTGGGTGCCGTCGCCCATACCTATGAGCAATTGGGTGCGCCTATCTTTGCGCGGCCCTTCACCGCAAACATCGCGCGGCGTAAGATGGACGAGCATGGACATCCCGAGGAGGCCGTGCAGGTTGTGGCCGGATGGCCCGATCAGGTCGAGGCGGGGCCGTTCAAGGTCGGCTTTCTGCCGATGTCCCACTCGATCCCCGAAAGTGCGGCCCTGATCATCGACAGCCCCGAGGGGCGCGTGATCCATTCGGGCGACTTCAAGCTGGACAAGACGCCGGTGGTGGGAGAGCCCTTTGATCCTGACCTGTGGGCCGAGGTCAGCAAGGATGGGGTCAAGGCGCTGATCTGCGATTCGACGAACATCTTCTCGCCGCATCCCGGTCGGTCCGAAGAGTCGGTGGGCCCGGAGATCGAAAAACTGGTGCGCGGGCACACGTCCGGCATGGTCGTCGCGACCACCTTTGCCTCGAACGTCGCGCGAGTCAAAACGCTGGCCGAGGCAGGCGAGCGGGCAGGGCGGTCGATCGTGCTGCTGGGCCGTGCCATGCGCCGGATGATCGAGGCAGCCATTGAAACGGGCGTGCTGCATGACTTTCCAGCCGTGGTCAGCCCCGAAGATGCCAAGAATATCCCGCGCGAAAACCTGATGCTGTTGGTGACCGGTAGCCAAGGCGAGCGGCGAGCGGCATCGGCGCAGTTGGCAAATGGCAAGTACATGGGGCTTGAGCTGAAGGAGGGGGACTTGTTCCTGTTTTCCTCAAAAACAATTCCCGGCAACGAACGCGGCGTGATCCGGATCATGAACCAGTTGAGTGAAAAAGGCGTGGATGTTGTCGACGATTCCTCGGGCCTCTATCATGTCTCGGGCCACGCCAACCGGCCCGATCTTGAAGAGTTGCAGGACATCGTGAAGCCGCAGATCGTTGTGCCGATGCACGGCGAACATCGACACCTGCGAGAGCATGTGAAACTGACCGAAAGCAAGGGCCGCACAGGTGTGCTGGCCGTCAACGGCATGATGATTGATCTCTCGGGCAATGCGCCGACGGTGGCCGAATACATCGAAACCGGGCGGACCTATCTGGACGGTGCCGTTCAGATCGGTGCGTTGGACGGCGTGGTGCGGGACCGCATTCGCATGGCCCTGAACGGGCATGTGCTGGTCACGCTGATCCTTGATGAAGAGGACGAACCGTTGGGTGAGCCATGGTGCGAATTGATGGGGCTTGCCGAAACTGGGCGCAGCAAGGCGGCACTGGTCGACGTGCTGGAAGAGGATATGGGTCAGTTCCTGGGCCGTGCCGATGCAAAGACGCTGCGCGACGACGACAGCCTGACGGAAGCCTTGCGGCGGATCGTGCGCAAGTCGGCGCAGGACGAGATTGGCAAGAAGCCGGAAGTAACGGTGGTGATCAGTCGGATGCACTAGGGGCGGGCGGTAGTGCGCCGTGAAGGCGCACACTTATCCTACGAGGCCATACGCTCTTCGAAGCTCAGGCCGATGAAGCTGGGCGTGTGATCGCCCAGACCCACCACCTTGTTGCCGCCTCGGTCATCGCGGGACGATCTGTTGCGGCCGGACGACGAGCGTCCGCGTGATTTGGACGAGCTTTCTTCGCGCGGCGTTTCGGTTTTAGCCTCGGCCACCGGTTCTGCGGGCGCTTCGGTCTCTGGTTCCGACTTTGTGCGGGACGAACGGCTGCGCGAGGATTTTGGTTTCTCTTCTGTCTCTGACGCTTCCGCAGCCGCTGGTTTCGACGACTTCACCGGGTTGTCGAGGCGTGGGATCTCTTTCTGAATGAGCTTTTCGACCGCATCGAACTGTTTCTCGTCACGGGGGATGCAGATGGTGATGGCCTTGCCCTCGCGCCCCGCTCGCCCCGTGCGGCCAATACGGTGCACGTAATCCTCGGGGTGGCCGGGAACGTCGAAGTTAAACACGTGGCTGACCGACGGCACGTCCAAACCACGAGCGGCGACGTCAGAGGCGACTAGGATGCGCAATTCGCCGTTGCGGAAGCCGTCAAGCGTGCGGGTCCGTTGCGACTGGTCCAGATCACCGTGGATCGGCGCGGCATCATATTTGTATTTTTTCAAGGACTTGGCGACGATATCCACATCTGTCTTGCGGTTACAGAAGATGATCGCATTGGTCAGCTTCTCGCCCTCAGCGTTTATCAGGCCGCGCAGCACTTTCCGCTTTTCGGACGCCTCGCGGTCGCGGCGCGAGCCTTTGAACATGACCACGCCCTGTTCGATCGTCTCGGATGCGGTCGCCTGACGGGCCACTTCAATGCGTTCAGGGTTGGACAGGAAGGTGTTGGTGATCCGCTCAATCTCGGGCGCCATGGTGGCGGAGAAAAACAGCGTCTGGCGGGTAAAGGGCGTGAGGCCGAAAATGCGTTCGATATCGGGGATGAACCCCATGTCGAGCATCCGGTCAGCTTCATCCACGACCATGACCTTCACATCGTTCAGGATCAGCTTGCCACGTTCGAAATGGTCCAAAAGGCGACCGGGGGTGGCGATCAGCACGTCAACACCTTTGTCTATCAGGATGTCCTGTTCTTTAAAACTGACGCCGCCGATCAGCAGCGCCTTGGTCAGCTTCACGTGTTTGGCATAGGTGTCGAAGTTCTCGGCCACTTGGGCGGCCAATTCACGCGTCGGGCACAGCACCAGACTGCGCGGCATGCGTGCGCGGGCGCGCCCACGGGCGAGTTGCGTGATGAGCGGGAGCGTGAAGCTGGCGGTTTTGCCGGTGCCGGTCTGGGCGATGCCCAGAACGTCGCGTCCATCAAGTGCGGCTGGAATCGCGCCCGCCTGAATGGGGGTGGGCGTTTCATAGCCCGCTTCGGCGATGGCTTTCAGGACCTTTGGATTCAGGTTCAGATCAGAAAATTTTGTCATGTATGTCCGTAAGTTGCGGACACTGACTTGGCCCGCGGCGTCTGATGATGTCGGCCCGAGCGGCCCGGTGGGGGATTTGCGCCCCGACATGCTGCGCGTGCATAGCAAAGGCGCTGCTTGGCGTCAAACGGCAGCGTCGGGGAAGTATTTCTGTGTCGTCGCATCAAGGTTCAGGTCGGCAATGCGCAACAGGCCGTGCGCTTGCAGGCGTTGCCGCAGCGCGGGGCTGTCGCCAATGACCTCGTCATAGAAAGCGCGCAGACCTTCCTCACCGCCGCCCGCCGCGAGGGATTGAAACAGCGCATGAAGGTTCATACCGCCGTTGCCGGGCGCTGAGGCGGCTTTCAACTCCTCGCGATACGACCCCTTGTCCAACCGGTAGTCATAGGCTGCGCGCCATTTGTCCCAAGAGGCCGCGTGGCAATGGGCGAGGTCGATATCGGCCAGGTCTTGCGCGCCGGGCAAAGGTGTGTCGCCCTGAAACGCGTTGTGGATTTTGACCGTGACGTCGGGCAGGCCGGTGCGCACAAACACCTTGCCGGCGATGTGGCTGACGAAGCCGCCGCGCAGATAGGCGCCGAAGGTGGGATAAAGCTGGCTAACGACGTCTGACCGGGCGGGGCCCGACGGGATAAAAGCCTTGAATGCGTTGCCTGAGCCGCCCAGTTGCTCCATGGGTCGAACGCGGGCGAGCGCGCAGGTTTCGGGCAACGCGCTAAGGGCGTCGCTCAACGGTGTGCGAGGCACCAGAAACTCGTCGGCGTCCATATGGATCAACCAATCCACCTCGGCCCGCCGGTTGTAGGCGTGGGTGGCGTTCATCGTTTGACGCGCCTGATGCTTGGCTGGTCGCCAGCCGCGCAGCTTGTCCCAATAAGCGCGGTCGCAAATCTGCACGCGCACTTTTGGATGGTTTTTCAAAGGGATGAACGCCGCCTTGTTGTCGTCATCCAGATAGATGTAAAGCCGATGTGCCCCGTGTTCGATGTGATAGGCGGCAAAGCGCAGAATGTCTGCAGCGGGGGCCTTGATGGTTGCGCATAGGCCCCAGGTCATTTGCCCGCCTTATAAGCCTGCATCCGCGCAAAGATCGTACCGCGGTCGGTCATCAGCATTCGCAACATACGCACGGCAAGCGGTCGCATGGTCGGTTCGCGCTCTGCCAATTGCCAAAGGCGGGACAAGAGGGTCTTGTCCACGTCGCCGCGCTCGATCGAGTAGGGCGCCATGCCCAGGCCAAGCGGCGGACGCCGTAAGTGACGGACAAACTTCATTTTTTCATCACACGGTTTGCCGGTTGAGCGGCGTTCGCTGTCGTGCAGCTTGATCATGTCAAAAATGGTCGACAGGCCCATGCCAAGCGCGCGCTGGTCCCCCGTTTCGCCGCAATCGGCAAAGGTGGTGGCGGCCGAGATGAGCCAGCGTACGGGCAAAGCGTCGGCGAGGGCTTTGCCCTCCTCGCGCCAGATACGGAAGAACAACGGCAGTGCGTCGGGTGGAGGGGCAGTGCGGCGGGAGATGGCGATCAAAAGCGCGTGCAGGTGGAATATTTGCGGCTGGTCCACCAATTCCATCTGTAATTCCAGATATTTACGGCTGGCGTCATAGCGGGGCGTGTCTGAATACTTCAGCGATGTGGGCGGAACCGTTTCGGTCCACAGCGCCTTGAGGTCCACGTCCGGCGCAGGCACATGATTGGCGGCATTGTCAAAGGGTCGCTGGCGCTTTTCCAGAAACTTCATCAACATGGCATAGCCGCCATCGAAGATCTGGTCGTCGTCCAATTCCACAGCGTCAGACCATCATTTCCTTGGTCGCACTCAGGGTAACATCCGGGTAGTCGCGGGCCACGCGGTCGATATCCCATTGCAGGCGGGTGAGGTAAACGATGTCGCCATCGTGATCATGGCTGATGTGCTGCTTGTTTCTTTCTGTAAACTTATCAACAGCTTGCCTGTCGCCGCTCACCCAGCGGGCAGAGGTGAACTGGGACTGTTCGAACCGCACGGGCAGCCCGTATTCCAACTCGATCCGGCTGGCGAGCACTTCGAATTGCAACGCACCAACGACCCCCACAATAAAGCCCGACCCGATGGCGGGTTTGAAAACCTTTGCAGCCCCTTCTTCGGCAAATTGCATCAGCGCTTTTTCCAGGTGCTTCGCTTTCAGCGGATCACCGGCGCGGACGCCTTGCAGCAGTTCGGGCGCAAAGCTTGGGATGCCTGTAACACGCAAAGCTTCACCTTCGGTTAACGTGTCGCCGATCCGCAACTGGCCGTGGTTGGGGATGCCGATGATGTCACCGGCCCAGGCCTCTTCCGCCAGTTCGCGGTCGGAGGCGAGGAACATCACCGGGTTCGAGATGGCCATCGGTTTTTTGGACCGCACATGGGTCAATTTCATCCCGCGTTTGAAGTGGCCGGACGCCATGCGGAGGAAGGCCACGCGGTCGCGATGCTTGGGGTCCATGTTGGCCTGCACTTTGAAGACAAAGCCGGAGACCTTTGATTCTTCGGGTAAAATCTGACGCGGCTCTGCGCTTTGGATCTGGGGCTGCGGGCCATAGCTCGCGATGCCCTCCATCAGTTCCTTGACGCCGAAGGAGTTGATGGCGGAACCGAACCAGATGGGCGTCAGCGTGCCTTGCAGCATCGCTTCGGCATCCATCGGGGGCAGCAATTCACGTGCCATTTCAAGCTCTTCCTTGAGTGTGTTCAACTGGTCTTCGGGCACGTGTTCCTCCAGTTTGGGATCCTCCAAACCGTTGATTTCGATGCTTTCCGCAACCTTGTTGCGGTCGGCGCGATCCATCAGTTCCAGACGGTCGCGGAGAATGTCGTAGCAGCCAATGAAATCGCGGCCCATACCAATGGGCCAAGAGGCCGGAGTGACGTCGATGGCGAGGTTTTCCTGAATTTCGTCAATGATCTCAAAGACGTCCCTGCTTTCGCGGTCCATCTTGTTGCAAAAGGTCAGGATCGGCAGGTCGCGCAGACGGCAGACCTCAAACAGCTTCTGGGTCTGGCTTTCGACCCCCTTGGCCCCGTCGATGACCATGATGGCGGCGTCCACTGCGGTCAGGGTGCGATAGGTGTCTTCGGAGAAGTCCGAGTGGCCGGGCGTATCGACAAGATTGAACCGGAACGTATTGTTGTGATTGGAAAAATCAAAGGACATGGCAGAGGCCGACACGGAGATGCCGCGGTCTTTCTCCATCGCCATAAAGTCGGATCGCGTACGCCGTGCTTCGCCCTTGGCCCGCACCTGACCGGCCATCTGAATGGCGCCGCCGAACAACAGGAATTTTTCGGTCAGCGTGGTCTTGCCCGCGTCGGGGTGCGAGATGATCGCAAAGGTGCGGCGGCGGGCGATTTCGGGGGGCAATTCGGGGCGATTGTCTAACATGAGCGCCGTATATCGGGGGCGTGTCGGGGGGGCAAGAAGTGCAGAATAGCGTATGCACAATCCGTGCACAGAGTGTGCACAACCCGTACACCGTTTTGGTGCACAGGGGCCTGCTGCCAAAAACTGACAGGGAAGATGCGGTAGTCTGAGCCATCAAGGCCAAGGAGGACACCGCCATGACACTCAATGAAATCGCCGACAAGCTGGTGGAGGGCTGCCGCAGTGGCGCGCCTGAGAACAACATCGACGCGCTTTATGCTGCAGATGCGGTGTCGGTCGAATCTCTCGACAACGGGATGGGGCGCGAGGCCAAAGGGCTGGACGCCATCAAGGGCAAACACGCGTGGTGGGATGCGAATTTCGAAGTGCTGGACGGTACGATCTCAGACCCGTTTCCGCACGGGGACGACCGGTTCGCCGTCATCTTCGAGATGAAGGCCAAGAGCAAGGAAACCGGTGAGGTCAGCGACATGAAAGAGGTCGCGGTGTATCACGTGACCGACGGCAAGATCACCCGGGAAGAGTTCTTCTACGGCATGTGACGATCAGGGCCGCGCGATCAGCACATCACAGGGCGGGTCACGCATCAGGTCGGTGGCAAGCGAGCCCAACAGGCTGCGCGCGGCACCGACCCGCCCATGCGCACCCACGGTGATCAGATCGATGTTTTGAGTTTCCACCTTGCTGCGCAGGATCATCAGCGCGGATCCGGGCAGGATTTCGAGGTCTGACATCTTGTCTGTCGGCAGCGCCGTGTCGGCCAACCACGCCTTTGCATTGCTTTCGGCGTCGTGCCGGAAGCTGGCTTCAATCGCTTCATGTGCGGCAGATGTCCGGGACAGACGCCCGGAATAGGGCACGTGCAGCGCGTGGACCGGTGCGATGGAGGCGTTTGGGGCCACGGCGTTGGCCATGCGGATCGCCGCGCTGCTGGCCGGAGAGAAGTCGCAGGCCGACAGCACCTTGGCATAGGGGTGATCGGCGCGGTCGGTGACCAACAGCACAGGGGTTGTCGTAAGCCTTGTGATGCGCTGGGCCGTGGTTTCGCGCACGATATCCAGGAAAGGTCGTGTACGGTGTGTGCCCATGACCAGCAGGTCAATGCCATCGGTGCAGGCTTGCAGGATGGCGATTGCCGGGTCGCCGGGCTGTGCGCTGATGGTCACAGTGACGCCGTTGCATACCTCTTTTATCGATGCCTCAAGCACGGCGCGGGTTTTGGCGTGCAGATCGGTGATCAGATCCTGCGGCATCGCGTCGTCGAGAACGGTCATGACCGTCAGCGATGCCCCGTGATCGCGCGCGATGTGTGCGGCCCTGCGCAACGCGCGGTCAGACCGCGCGGACATGTCGGTTGCAATAAGGATTGAGGTCAGTTTGGTCATTTCGGCCTTCCATATCAACTGCTTGCACTCAGTATGATGGAGGGGCCGGACGCGCGCTTTGATATGCGTCAATTGCGTGGCGGGTTACCGCGTTGAGGCGCGGCGAAGCAGTTCCGCCGCGTCGGGGCGGTTGAGCAGCGACTCCGTCACATCGAGGCCGGACAGGCCGCTATCGCTGTGCTCTGTCAGCCGTGCCGACACTTCATCGGGCACGACGGGTTTTGTGCGGGTGTCGATCAGCATGGATTCGGCGGCGATGCCTTCGGCATAGATGATCTGATGCGTGTCAAAGAGCAGTTCGAAATAGTCGACAAAGCCGCCGTCCTGCACGGTGACGGTGTCGCCATTGACCAGGTGCCGGGCCTTGACCAGCAGCTCAGACCGGCCCGCGCCCAAGCGATCCTTGCGCTGGTAGATAAAGAGCCGGTGATCGGGGGAGACGATCAGGTCGCGGTCATTGTTGAGCGTGCCCGCGCGAATGCAGATCGGGGCGAAATCGCCTGTGGCACGCACGGTGGATCGGCCGACCCAGCGCACGTTTTGCACCCCGTCATTGCGGGTCAGGACGCGATCACCGATCTGCAGGTCTTCGATGGGTGTCTGTGCGCCCGAGGCAAGCGTGATATGCGTGCCGCGGGTGAACCGCGCGCAGGCGAGGTGGGCGAATTTGGTGCGCGCCTCATCCCGGTCGATGCCGACCAGTGCATAGGGCGTGCGGTGGGTGAGGGCCGCGAGCGGCAGCAGGTAGAGGCTGGCGATATGGCCCGTGTCGTCCAGTTCGACCAGCACGATGGCGTCGGTGATCTGGCCGTCGGGGGACATGAGCGTCAGGGCGCAGTCCAGGTGGATTGCCGCACCGGGCGTGCCGCAGGCGCTGCCTTCGGCCACGGTCAGCTGCGCGGTATCACGGGCGTGCAGGGCAAGCCGGGTGGGTTGCGCTGCCGGGGTCAGCGCATAGACATCGTCGAGCAGCATGTCGTCCGCACAGGCCAGCGGATCACCCAGGTTCGCCCCTTCGCTCACGACAAAGGCGTGGGCCCGGTAGACGGGCACGCTTTGGGATGGCGTGAGGGTGGTGTCGGTCATGTGGCTGCTCGGCTCGGTTTGGCAGAGGTGTAGCGTAGAATTGTGGCGTGTGTCGGTCAACGGTTCGGCCTTTTGCTGGCGCATTGGTGAACGGGCCGTTACCTCTTGGGGCGAAACGACATCAGGGAGTGTGACGATGGATCTGGGAATTGCGGGCAAGCGGGCGGTGGTGTGCGCGTCGTCCAAGGGGTTGGGTCTTGGCTGTGCCGAGGCGTTGGCGGCGGCCGGTGTGCATCTGGTGATGAACGCGCGGGGGTCCGACGCGTTGGAGGCGTCGGCGGAGGCCATTCGGGCCGCCCACGGCGTGGATGTGCAGACCGTAGCCGTTGACGTGACGACGGTGGACGGGCAGGGCGCGTTGATCGAGGCCGCAGGCGATGCCGATATTCTGGTCAACAACGCCGGTGGTCCACCCCCCGGCATGTGGCATGACTGGGACCGGGATGATTTCATCAAGGCGCTGGATGCCAACATGCTGGCCCCGATTGCCCTGATCAAGGCGCTGGTGCCCGGCATGATGGACCGTGGTTGGGGACGTGTGGTGAACATCACGTCGCAATCAGTCAAGGCGCCCATTCCGGTGCTGGGCCTGTCCAATTCTGCGCGGGCGGGTTTGACGGGCTATGTGGCAGGCACCTCGCGGCAGGTGGCAAACAAGGGCGTGACCATCAACAACTTGCTGCCGGGTATTCACGCCACCGACCGCGCTGATGCGCTGGACGGCGGTGTGGTTGCGGCCAAGGGCATCACATTGGAAGAGGCCCGCGCCGAACGTGCGGCGACCATCCCGGCGGGTCGGTATGGCACGCGGGAAGAGTTTGGCGCGGCCTGTGCCTTCCTGTGTTCGCAGCATGCCGGGTTCATCGTGGGGCAGAACCTGCTTCTGGATGGTGGGGCCACAGTCGCCACGATCTAGATCGCGGGCGACACGCGAAAGCGATTGGCGGCGCGATCCGTACCGCCAATTTCTGGCAGGAGCGTCGTGCATATCACGGGCAGCTCTGACCGAAAGGACCTGACATGGCCAAGGCGCAGCCGACCTTTTCGCTGAAGGACCAGTTGTTCAATGCGGACAGTCTGGGCGATTTGGCCGATGAATACGCAGCGGTGGTTCCGGGCTTTGACCGGGACGCCTTTCACGCGGCGGCGCTGTCGGGGATTGCCGAGCGGTCGCTGATGGAATGCCTGGACTGGTTTGCCGACTGTCTGGAGCCACATTTGGCACCTGATTTTCCGACCATGGCGGATCAGGTGGAGGCGGCGATGCCGCCGCGACTGGACCCGTCGCTGCGGGATGATGATTTTGGTCGGTTCATCCATGCGGTGCCGGGCGTGCTGGCCGTGCGGCATGGGCTGGAGGCGCATCGGGATCGGGCGCTGGACTTGCTTTACGAGGCGACCCAGCGCTTTTCGATGGAGTTCTACATCCGTGCGTTTCTGAACCGCTGGCCAGAGGTGACTTTGGCGCGGTTGGAGGCCTGGGCTGAGGACGAGAATTACCATGTGCGACGACTGGTGAGCGAGGGCACGCGCCCCAAGCTGCCCTGGGCGCGCAAGGTGGACCTGACGCTGGACCAGACCCTGCCGTTGCTTGACAGGTTGCAGGCCGATCCCACCCGATTTGTGACGCGGTCGGTGGCCAATCACCTGAACGACGTGGCGAAATCCGATCCCGATGCGGTGCTGGGGCGTTTGGCGGACTGGGAGGCGGATGGGACCCAGGCCGCAAAAGAGCGCGACTGGATGCGCCGCCATGCGTTGCGAACGCTGGTCAAGGACGGGCATCCGGGCGCGATGGAGATGCTGGGATACCGTGGTGATGCGGATGTGTCGGTGACGTTGGACATTGCAACACCGTCTGCGGCCTTGGGGTCTGCGCTGGAGTTTTCAGTGACGTTGGCGGCGGATGCGGTACTGCCAGTTTTGGTGGATTACCGCATCCGTTTTGCCCGGCCTGGCGGCAAGAGCGGTGAGAAGGTGTTTAAGCTGAAGGTGGCCGAGGTGAAACCGGGCAAACCACTGGTGTTGAAGAAGGTGCACAAGCTGAAGGCCAATGCGACCACTTTCGAGCTGCACCCCGGCACACATGGGTTGATCGTGCAGGTCAATGGTGTCGATCGGGCCGAGGCGTCGTTTGAGATTATCTGAGGTCGGGGGCGGCACTGTTTGCTGACGCAAATGCGCCCGCCCACCGACCCTTGGTTTTCGCTTCGGCCTCACCCAGGCAAAATCTGTGCCGCGCTATCCGCCCTCGCATGATCTTTGGCGTGCCAGAGCCCTGCCGCCGTCCCAAGAGAAATAGCCGTATCCCCGGCGGGCCGGGGCCCCTCGGCGATTTTTCTTGGCACGCCCGCATTGCCCTGTCTCTTGAAGATCAAGCGAGGGCGGCTCCGAGGCAAAGACTTCACGAATTGGAACCGAGCGGTTCACGAACGCGTCAGCGCGGTAGAACAGGTGCGTGCACCCTGCTACCTGCCGGAAAACTCTCACTGAAAGGCTCTTCCATGACCCCAGCCGCCCTGATTGCCCTGTTTGTCGTAGTGATCGGGGCGAGCGTTTTGGCTGCGCCGCGGCGCGCGTCGGTGGAGGGGTTTTTTGCGGGACATGTCGGCGGGCAAGCACCCGGCCTCTGGGTCCTGGTGCTGAGCCAGGTGACCACATGGATCTTTGCCCGGTCGCTCATGAACGCCGCCATTCTGGGCTACTTCTATGGCATCGCGGGCACGCTGGCCTATGCCGCCTATTACGGCAGTTTTCTGACCGGGGGCTTTATCGTGGCGCGGCTGCGGGCGCAGGGGGCGGGGTCGGTGCAGGACTGGCTGTCGGATCGCTTTGGCGCCACCGGCACGGGTGCCTACAATCTGGTCATCGCGCTGCGTCTGCTGTCCGAAGTTTTTGCCAACTTGCTGGTCGTGGGCCTGATTGCAGGGGCGGTGATCGACGGCAGTGGCCCTGCGGCGATCCTGGTCGTGGCGGGTGTGGGGCTTGCCTATTCCGCCTGGGGCGGACTAAGCGCGGCCCTGCGCACGGATGTGATCCAGATGCTGGTGTTTCTGGCCGTTTTCGGCGTCGCCTTTCTGTACCTTGTGCTGAGCCCGGGCTTTTCGCTGGGGGCGGTGTTGACGGCACCGGGGACCGCGGGGGCGTGGAACGGCTGGGTGTTGCTGGCTGTGGCAGCCCTGCAGGTCTTTTCCTACCCGGCGCATGATCCGGTGATGATGGATCGCGGCTTTATCGCTGACCAGGAAACGACGCGCCGGTCGTTTCTGCACGCGTTCTGGCTCTCGGTGATCTGCATCATCGGGTTCGGGTTTTTTGGCATTCAGGCGAGCCTTGTCGGCGCTGCCTATGAGGGCGAGTTGATCGGCACCTGGGGCATGATGTTCCCGATGTGGGTCTTTGCGCTGTTGATGCTGTCTCTGCTGGTATCGGCGCTCTCGACACTCGATTCGGCGCTGTCGTCATCGGCCCGGCTGGTGGTCGAGGAACTGGGGTGCGCGCCGCGGACGCTTTTGGGCGGGCGGATTGCCATGCTGGTGTTCATGGTGCTGGGCACGGCGCTGACGCTGTGGGGCAATGCAACCCTGTTTGATGCGGTGGCGGTCAGTGGCACGGCGTCGATGTTCCTGGCGCCGGTCCTGATCGTGGGGCTGGTTATGGGGCGGGCAGTGCCCCTTTGGTCCTACCTTGTGGCCTTTGGCGCTGCGATGGCCGGGGCGCTGGCCTATTTCGGGCGGGGCTGGCCCGGCGTCGCTGCAGTGCTGCCCGAGGGCCATAAATACGAGCAGTTGCTGGTGATCTGTGTCTGTGTGCTGGTGGCGGGATTTGCCGCGGTGCTTGCGGGCGCGCGGCGGGCCTGATACGCCCCCGACTGTTTTGATCGGGAATGGGGATGCCGTGACAGCGCCTCGGCTGGAAATTCGCAATCTGGTGCGCAGCTTTGGCGGGCGGCGTGTGGTGGATGGCGTCAGCCTGTCGATTGCGCCGGGGCAGGTGACCTGCCTACTGGGTCCCTCGGGCTGTGGCAAATCCACGACGCTGCGCATGATTGCCGGGGTCGAGATGCAGGATACGGGCGAAATCTACGTGGACGGCAAGCTGATCTGCGACACGCGGTTCCGGGTCCCGCCCGAGCGGCGCGAGATCGGGTTGATGTTCCAGGACTTTGCCCTGTTTCCGCATCTGAGTGTTGAAGGCAACGTGGCCTATGGCCTGTCGGGCAGCCGCGAGGACAAGCGGGCGCGGGTGAAAGAGATGTTGGCGCGGGTGCGGATGGAGCGGTTCATCGACATGTATCCGCACCAGTTGTCGGGGGGCGAACAGCAGCGCATCGCGTTGGCCCGTGCGCTGGCACCCCGCCCGCGCATCATGCTGATGGACGAGCCGTTTTCCGGCCTCGACAATCGGTTGCGCGACGGCATCCGGGACGAGACGCTGGCGATCCTCAAGGAAGAGGACACCGGCGTGTTGCTGGTCACGCATGAACCCGAGGAAGCGATGCGTATGGCCGATGAGATTGCGCTCATGCGCGATGGGCAGATCGTGCAGCAGGGCGCGCCCTACAATGTCTACACCCGGCCCGTCGACCGGGCATCCGTGGCATTTTTCAGCGACGCCAATCGCTTGCGGTCCGTTGTTGACGGGGCGCTTGCCATGACACCCTTTGGCCGGTTCCTCGCGCCCGGTGTGGCGGATGGCACGCAGGTGGATATTGTGTTTCGCCCGCAGCATGTGAAGATCGATTTTGACCGGGCGGGTTTGGGGCCTGGCCCCACCGCGGCCGAAGGCACGGCGGCCCGCGCGCATGTGGTGCGCGCGCGGTTCATGGGCAACGAAAGCCTGGTCGAGTTTCGCCTGGATGACGGCGTTGCGTTGATCAAGGCAACGGTGCCCGGTGTGTTCCTGCCGCAACCCGACACGGTGATGTGGCTGCGGGTGCGGCGCGACAAGTGCTATGTGTTTCCAAGTGCCGAGGGGGTGGCATGAGCGATCCGATGATTGTGGAATTTGGTCTGGGCACGTCCCTGCGCCGCGGCAGCTATACCGAGGCCGCCGCGCGGGCCATTCGGGCGGCGCTGTGGCGCAACTCGATCAACCTGGCCGAATATATGGGCGCCCGCAAAGAGGATATGCGCATCAAGGTGCATATCGGCTGCGCGCAGCCCGATCTGGTGGACATCGCCGTTCTGGCCGAGGTGTTTCCTTATGGCGAGACGTCCTTTGTCGTGGGGCATGGTGGCCTTGATGTGGCGCGTCCCGAAGGGGTGGGCCACCCCACCGTGATGGCGCAGGCCGCGTTGGTTGTGTCGGTGGAGATGCAGGGTGGCTGAGCAGCGGTTGATCATCGAGATGGCGCAGGGCGTCGATCTGCACGGGCGCGACGACACCAAGGCCGCGCGCCGCGCCGTGGAACAGGCGCTGCAGGGGGCGTCGCTGCCGATCTTTGGCACATTGGGTATCGACCGCGACGACATGCGCGTGGTGGTGCATATCGGTTCGCCGCGCCCCGAGGCGGTGGACGTGGATGTCATTGCCGGGCTGCTGCCCTACGGGAGGGTCGAGGTGATCCCCGAACAGGGCGGCCTGGACGTGCCGGTTGCGGGCGATGTCGCGGTGATGGCCGTGGCCGCGATCGAGGTCTTTCTGCCCGTCGCAACCGACTGAGTCGGGGGCCGTTTTGGTCTTCGGGTGACCGGGACCCTTCGGCATCCGGCACATGTCGCGATCAAGATCAGGCGCTGACGCGCTAGTCTTCGGTATGGGTCAGCTTCGGCACGTCCGCGGCGCCGGCGGTGCCGCGCCCCGACAGCGACGGGTTTTCCATGAAAAACCGGTGGCAGTTGAACGCAAACGTGCCTTCCGGCAGTTGCGGGCGCTCAAAGGACCCGTCGGGCCGCATCACCCAGCTTTGGGCCACATCGGCCAGATTGGCAGCCATGATCTGGCTCACGATCTGTGCCTTGACCGTGTTGTTCTGGATCTCGATCAGCGTTTCGACGCGCCGGTTCAGGTTGCGCCCCATCCAGTCGGCGGACGAAATGAACACGCGCGCCTTTTTCGCGGGCAGCCCATGGCCGTTGCCGAAACACACGATGCGCGAATGTTCCAGAAACCGCCCCACGATGGATTTCACACGGATATTGTCGGAAAACCCCTCGATCCCCGGGCGCAATCCGCAAATGCCCCGGATCACCAGGCTGATCTTCACACCGGCCTGGCTCGCGGCATAAAGCGCGTCGATCACCTCGCTGTCGATCAGCGAATTCATCTTGGCCCAGATCTCGGCCGGTTTGCCCGCGCGTGCGTGATCTGCCTCTGCTGCAATCATCTCAAGCAATTTCGGCTTCAGCGTGGTGGGCGAAATGGCAAGGTTGTCCAACCCTTCGGGCGGGGCGTAGCCGGATAGATAGTTGAACACCTTGGTCGCATCGCGCCCCAGCTTGGCGTCACAGGTAAAAAGCGACAGATCGGTATAGATGCGCGCCGTGATGGGATGGTAATTGCCGGTCCCGTAATGGGTATAGGTCACCAGTTCCTTGCCTTCGCGCCGCACCACGGTGCTGATCTTGGCGTGGGTCTTGAGGTCGAGAAACCCGTAAACCACATGCGCGCCCGCCCGCTCCAGCCGCCGGGACTGGCGAATATTGGCCGCCTCGTCAAAACGGGCCTTCAGTTCCACGAGTGCCGTCACCGACTTGCCGTCCTCGGCGGCTTCGCACAGCGCCTCGACGATGGGCGAGTTCTTGGAGGTGCGATAGAGCGTCTGCTTGATCGCCACCACATTCGGATCGCGCGCCGCCTGCTGCAGAAAGCGCACAACCATGTCGAACGTCTCGTAGGGGTGGTGCAGCAGCATGTCCTTTTGCCGGATCGCGGCCAGCATGTCGCCTTCGAAATCCGTGACCCGTTCGGGCACCCGCGGCGTGAACGATGGCCACAGCAGGTCAGGTCGGTCCTCCAGCACCAGCTCGCTCAGATCGGCCATGCCCAGCATGCCGTCCATCTCGATCACCTCGGTGTCGTTGACCCCCAACTCTTCCATGATCACGGCCTTGAGCGTCTTGGGCGCGCCTGCGGAATGGGTCAGCCGCACCACTTCGCCCCGGCGACGGCGCTTCAGGGCCACCTCGAACTCGCGCACCAGATCTTCGGCCTCTTCCTCGACCTCCAGATCGCTGTCGCGCAGCACGCGGAAACCAAAATGCGCCTTCAGCCTATAGCCCGGAAACAGGCTGGGGATGTGCAGGACCAGCAGTTCTTCAAGCGGCAAAAAGCGGTGGCCGGGGCCGGGCAGGGCAACAAAGCGGTCAATCTGCGCCGGGATGGGCAGCAGCGCCTGCAACGGTCGCTTGTCGCTTGTGCGTTCCAGTTGCAGCGCAAGGGCATAGCCGGTGTTGGGGATGAACGGAAAGGGGTGCGCGGGATCAATCGCCAGCGGCGACAGAACGGCAAAGACGCGCCGCAGGAACACATCCTTCAGATGCTGCGTGTCATCCTTGGTCAGGTCGCCCGCAGCCAGGATCGAAATGCCCTGTTCTTCCATCTCGGCCTTCAGCCCCGCCAGCACCTCGGTCTGGCGCAGGATCAACTGGCGCGCGTTTTCGTTGATCAACACCAGCTGCTCGGCCGGGCTCAGCCCATCGGCGGCGGGGGTGGTGTTTCCGGCGATGGCAAGTTCACGCAGGCCTGCCACACGCACGGTATAGAATTCGTCAAGGTTGCCCGCGCTGATCGACACAAAGCGCAGGCGTTCCAGCAGCGGCACGCGCGGGTTCTCGGCCTCTTCCAGCACGCGCCAGTTGAACGCCAGCCAGCTCAACTCACGATTGAAGAACCGGCCGGGGCCGGTGGTGTCCAGATCGGGAAGCGGCGTGGGTTCGGGAAAGTCCGACCCAAGGAAATCTGCGTTTGTCATGCGTGATGTGTGTCTTGGGGGTGTAACGGTCGAATGACACTTATCCGCCGGATGCCCCCCGATTGTCCAGACAAGTCGCCGCAAGCGCCCGTGTGATGGGCTTTTTTTGCGCAAGGCTTGCCGCATCTATGGATGCCACGACGCGGCGGGCGGCGGCAAAACTGCGCTCCACATGCGTGACAAGATAGGGGATCACGTCGGGGCGCGGCGCGAGCTGGCGGTCGGCGAAATGCTTGGCCAGAACGGCACCCAGCAGGCTGTCATCAGGGGCGTCAAGTGCGGCATGGCCCGCCGCATCCACGCGGCTTTGCAGATCGGGCAGGGTCAGGCCCCACAGGTTTGGCGGCAATTCGCCGGTCATCAGCAGCGGATGGCCTGCCGCTTGCAAGGCGTTGTGCAGATGGAAAAGGGCGGTTTGCCGGTCCGCATCGCTGGCGATCCTGTCGACATCCTCGACCGCGACGGGGCCATCGAACAGCGCCTCCACGGTGCCTGTCTCAAGCGCGGAGGCCTGAACAAGCGTCGCCCCCGTCTCGGCTGCCCAGACATGGGTGAGATGCGTCTTGCCTGCGCCTTCGGGGCCGGTCAGCACGAACTTGTTCAGGGGCCAGGTCCGCCAGGCATCAACCATGGACAGGGCAATGGCATTCGATGGGGCGATCAGAAAATCGTCGCGCCCCAGTGCCTCGCGCACCGGAAGGTCGAACCCAAGCTGCTGGGCCATGATCAGTCCTCTGGCTCTACCGGGGTGTGCGATTGTCCAACCACGCCGGTGTAAAGGCGGCTGTTCTGGTATTGCTCGATGACAAAGCGCACCACAACACCCAGCGCGGCGGCGACCGGGACTGCGACCAGCATGCCGACAAAGCCAAATAGCGCGCCAAAGACGGACAAAGCAAGGATCAGCCACACCGGATGCAGCCCAACGCTGCTGCCGACCAGCTTGGGGGTCAGAAAGTTGCCCTCGGCAATCTGGCCGATCTGGAAAACGATGGCCACGGCCACGATCCACCACCATTCACCCCAGAACTGGAACAGGGCTAGACCAATCGCCAGCAGACCGCCTACGATGGCGCCCACATAGGGGATAAAGGTCAGCAGACCTGCCACAAAGCCGACGACCAACCCGAATTGCAGGCCGATCAGCATCAGCGCGATGGCGTAGTATGTCCCCAGGATCAGACAGACGGTGCCCATGCCGCGAATGAACCCGGCCAGTGTCTGGTCCATCTCCTTGGCGAGGCGACGGATGGTCGGGGCGTGGTCGCGGGGCAGCAGCTGGTCGATCCGCGCAATCATGCGGTCCCAGTCCAGCAGCAGATAGACCGCGACCACCGGAACGATCACGAACAAAACGACGATATTGATCAGGCTGGCCGCAGAATTCAACGCAGTTTCAAGGAGTTGCCCGCCACGTTCGGAGATGGTCTGGCCCACCGAATTCAGGGTTTGACGCACGGTCGACCCTTCATCCAGCAGGCTTGGGAAGCGCTCGGTCAGAAAGGTGCCGAGGTCGCGGGCCAGTTGCGGCGCCGCGTTGAACAACTGGATCGCCTGTTCGACGAGGGTTGGGATGACCAGCAGCGCCAGGATCACGAAGATGATGATGGCACTGATGGTAATGATGCCCGTCGCCAGTCCGCGGCTGCAGCCGCGCGCCTCCAACCAGTCGGCGACGGGGTCGAGGAAATAGGCAATCGCCGCACCCAGAAAGAAGGGCAGCAATTGGTCGCCAAGCGCGTAGAGCAGCACGAAGAAGATCGCCGCCGCGATCCCCCAATATTTGAACTGTTCGCGGACGGGCAGGGCCATGGATGTTCCGTGTGTTGCGTTGCGCCTAGAGATGCGGGGTTTTGCCGGTGGCTTCAAGGGGGTTGATGCAACGCCCCTGATCCAAATGCGCGCTGGCGCGCACGACATGATGAACGAGAGGGGCCAGCCCCTCTCGCGCTCTCCCCGGCATATTTGGTGAACAATGAAGGGCGATGTCCCCGCGGGGACAGATGGGCAGCGGTCCGCGCATGAAGGGGCGTTGCGGGGCCTGCGCCTTTGGCCTAATCAGGTCGAAATCATCTGAGGGAGCGCATCCATGCGTTTGAGCCGTTATTTCCTGCCTGTGCTGAAGGAAAACCCCAATGAGGCGCAGATTGTCAGCCACCGGCTGATGCTGCGGGCTGGTATGATCAAGCAGGCCAGCGCAGGCATCTATTCTTGGTTGCCGCTGGGCTTCAAGGTGCTGCGCAAGCTCGAAAACATCGTGCATGAAGAGCAAGTGCGCGCGGGGCATATCCCGATGCTGATGCCCACGTTGCAATCGGCCGATCTGTGGCGCGAAAGCGGGCGCTATGATGATTATGGTCAGGAGATGTTGCGCATCACCGATCGGCATGATCGCGACATGCTGTATGGCCCTACGAACGAAGAATTGATTACCGATATTTTTCGGTCTCACGTTGGCAGCTACAAGGACCTGCCCCTGACGCTCTATCACATCCAGTGGAAGTTCCGGGACGAGATCCGCCCGCGCTTTGGTGTGATGCGGGGGCGCGAGTTCTTTATGAAGGACGGGTACAATTTCGACCTGACCAAGGAGGATGCGCTGCACGCCTATAACCGCCATCTGGTCTCCTATCTGCGGACCTATGAGCGGATGGGATTGCAGGCCATTCCGATGCGCGCGGACAGCGGGCCCATTGGGGGGGATGACACCCACGAGTTCCTCGTGCTGGCCGATACGGGTGAGAGCGAGGTGTTTTATGACAGTGCGGTGACCGACCTGACCTTTGGCGATCGCGAGATCGACTATGACAGCGTCGCGCAATGTGCGGCGATCATGGAAGAGTTCACCTCGAAATACGCGCGCACCGATGAGACGCATGACGAGGCGCTATTCAATGAGGTGCCCGAAGACAGGCGTCGCGTGGCGCGGGGGATCGAAGTGGGGCAGATTTTCTATTTCGGGACCAAGTATTCCGAGGCCATGAATGCTCTGGTCCAAGGCCCCGATGGCAAGCAGGTGCCGGTGCATATGGGCAGTCACGGGATCGGCGTGAGCCGGTTGGTCGGTGCGATCATTGAGGCGAGCCATGATGACAAGGGCATCATATGGCCCGAAGGCGTGACGCCCTATCACTGCGGGATTGTGAACCTGAAACAGGGTGACGATGAGGCGGATGCCGCGTGTGAGGCGCTGTATGCAAGCCTGACGGCGCTGGGTCTTGAGCCGCTCTATGATGATCGGAACGAACGGGCGGGGGGCAAGTTTGCCACCATGGACCTGATCGGGCTGCCCTGGCGGATTACCGTGGGGCCGCGGGGGCTCAAGAATGGGGTGGTTGAACTGACCTCGCGCCGGACGGGGGAGAGCGAAGAGATGCCGCCGGAAGATGCCGTGAAGCGGATCGCGGACATCTACAGCAAGGTGTGAGAATGGCGGCGTTTGCGCCCGATATGACGTGTCCCCGCGGGGACACCTTTGTTTTCAATGACTTAAGTTCTGAATATTTGGTTAACGCGCGATGATCCTGCGGGTGCTGGCACTGTGTGGCGGGCTGGTCGGAGCGCTGACCGCATCGCAAGTGCCGGAGTTTTCCCAACAGTATAAACAGCGCCTCGGGGGGGCGGTGGATGCTTTGGCCGAGGTGGTGGCGGATTTCGACGCCTCGGCGCAGGCCGAGGGGCTGAGCCGGGAGGCGGCGCTGGCGCAGATGCGTGGCACGTCCTTTCTGGACCGGCGCAGGCAGGACATGACGCGCACGTTTCGCCGGTTCGAACAGCTGCAGACAGATTTGGCCAGGCTGGACGGGGCAGGACCCTTCATGCGCGCGTATGTGATGGCGCAGTCTGCAGATGCGGAGGTTGCGGCGGCGGCCTTTGAGACGTTTGAGCCTGCGGTGCCGCTGAATGTTGCCGGTGGCATCTTTGCGGGGTCGGGGTTCATTGCCGGGCTGCTGGCCGTCTGGGCGGCGCTGAAACTGATGCTCTGGCCTTTCGGTCGGCGCCGCGCCGCGCGCGGGGCTTGACCTCTGGCCGCGACCCGGCCACATCTGCCCCACCCCGAGCAGGAGCCGTAAATGGCCAACCAGACCCCACCTTTTGCCGCGTTTGAGTGGATGATTGCCTGGCGCTATCTGCGGGCCAGGCGCGCCGAGGGCGGTGTCAGCACCATGACCTGGATCAGCCTGATCGGGATCACGCTGGCAGTCTTTGCCCTGATTGCGACCTTGGCCGTGCGCTCGGGCTTTCGCGCTGAGTTCGTGGACACGATCCTGGGGGCGAACGCGCATGTGTCGGTCTACACCATCGGGGAAGTGACCGAGACCGGGCGCATTGATCGGACCATCACGGACTATGAGGCCAAGGCCGCAGCGCTTGCCGATCTGCCGGGCATCACGCGCACGGCGCCCATCGTCAAGGGACAGGTGATGGCCAATATGCGCAGTCAGAATGCCGGTGTGCAGGTTTTTGGCATGAGCGCCGAGGACCTCGCCGGGCTGCCGCGGATCGCCGACACCGAGACCGGGCAGGGGGACATCGCGCGCTATGGCGAGGGCATTGCCATCGGAACCGGGGTCGCGCAGGCACTGGGTGCGCAGGTGGGCGACCGGATCAAGCTGATCTCACCCAACGGGGTGCGCACCGCCTTTGGCACCAGCCCGCGTATCAATGCGTATGAGGTGACGTATATCTTTTCCGCGGGGCGGTATGACATCGACCGCGTGCGGGTCTATCTGCCTCTGGCCGAGGCGCAAAGTTTCTTTAATCGCGAGGGGGTCGTCGACGAAATTGAAGTGATGGTTGAGGACCCGGAAGCCATTGACACCTATCTGCCTGCCATCCTTGAGGCCGCGGGCGAGCGGGCGCAGGTCTGGACATGGCGGGACGCATCGGGCGGGTTTCTGCGCGCGCTTGAGGTTGAGGACAATGTCATGTTCATCATCCTGTCGATCCTTGTTCTGATCGCGGCGATGAACATCGTTTCGGGGCTGATCATGTTGGTGAAGAACAAGGGACGCGACATCGGCATTCTGCGCACCATGGGCCTGACCGAAGGGTCGGTGCTGCGGGTGTTTTTCATCTGCGGGGCGTTTACCGGGATCATTGGCACGGCGATGGGAGTGATCCTGGGGTGTCTTTTTGCGATTTATATCGACCCGCTGTTTTCGTTCGTGAATTACGCCATGGGGGGCGGGGTTTGGGACCCGTCCATTCGCGGTATTTACGCGCTGCCTGCCGAGCTGCATCTGGGTGATGTGCTGAGTGCTGTGGCATTGTCGCTGGGGCTGTCGTTTATCGTCACCATCTTTCCGGCGCGGCGTGCGGCGCGCATGAACCCGGTTGAGGCGTTGCGTTATGAGTGATGCGGTGCTGTCGCTGGCGGGGATTGCCAAGACCTATAATGCGGGCCTGCCGGGTCAGGTGGACGTGCTGCGTGGCATTGATCTGAACGTTCAGAGGGGCGAGGTGGTGGCGTTGGTGGCACCGTCCGGGGCGGGTAAGTCGACCCTGCTGCATATCGCCGGGCTGCTGGATACGCCGGACAGCGGCAGTGTGACACTGAACGGTGAGACCATGACCGGACAATCCGACCGCCGCCGGACCCGTGCGCGCCGGGCCGAGGTTGGCTTTATCTACCAGTTCCATCATCTCTTGCCGGAGTTCACGGCGCTTGAAAACGTGGCGCTGCCGCAGCGGGCGGCGGGTGTGTCCGCGTCTGAGGCCAATGACCGTGCAGCGGACCTGCTGGGCAAGGTGGGGGTGGGCCCCCGGGCCGGGCACCGTCCGGCGGCGTTGTCGGGGGGCGAGCAGCAGCGCGTCGCGTTTTGCCGCGCGCTGGCCAATGCGCCCGCCCTTCTGTTGGCGGATGAGCCGACGGGCAATCTGGATCCGGCCACGTCGGATCAGGTGTTTGACGCGCTGATGGGCCTTGTGCGGGACACGGGCCTGGCTGCTGTGATCGCCACGCACAACCTTGATCTTGCGGCCCGTATGGACCGTGTGGTGCGGCTGGATGCAGGGTTGCTTCGGGCGGAGGGGTAGCCTTTCGACCGCGTGTCCTGGCGGGGTGCCGGGCCCCTCGGGGCATGTTTCACACATATCCTGCGACGTATCCGTGACGCAGGCTGTCCGATCTTGACGGCTGCGTTCGGGTTTGCTCTGACTTGGTCCGGTCGCATGTGCGGCGGGGGGAGATCAAGATGCCGGCAATCGCTCAGGCAGAGATTGAGCGCACGGTTCAGGCTGCGCTTCAGGCGCATGGGGCGGACGCCTTTCCGGCGGCGGAGGTGGCGCGGGCCGTCGCGCAAGCCGAGGCGTTGGGCAACCGTATTTGCGGGCTGTATTATCTGGACAGCTACTGCCAGCAGTTGCGCACGGGCCGGGTGAAGGGTGATGTGGTGCCGGTGGTGACCGCGCCGCGCCCGGCGAGCATTTATGTGGACGCGGGGATGGGGTTTGCGCAGCCCGCCTTTGCCTATGGTCTGGCTCCGGCGCTGGATGCGGCGCGCCAGTTCGGGATTGCGAGCCTGGCCATTGGGCACGCCCACACCTGCACGGCGTTGGGGTATTTCACGGAACAGATCGCGCGGGCGGGGTTGATCGGGTTGGGGATGACGAACGCGTCGCCCATCGTGGCGCCGCCCGGGGGCAAGGTGCGGATGATTGGCACGAACCCGATTGCGTTTTCCGTGCCTGATGGCAGTGGCGGCCTTGCGATGCAGTTCGATCAGTCGACCACAACCGTGGCCTTGGGCAAGATCACGATGGCCAAGGCCGCCGGAGAGCGTATCCCCGAGGGGTGGGCGCTGGATGCTGATGGCAGGTCCACCACCGATCCCGAGGCGGCACTGGCCGGGTCGCTGGTGTCAACGGGTGGCTACAAGGGCTGGGGCTTTGGCCTGATGGCGGAGGTGTTGACGGCCGGATTGACCGGCGGGGTGTTGAGCCGGGATGTGAAGCCGCTGAAGGCGCCCGAGGGGCCGCCCCATGATCTGGGGCAGTATTACGTGCTGATCGATCCCAGCACCTCGGGCGCGTTTACGGAGCGGTTGGAGCAGTTCGAGGCCTATCTTGCCGAAGATGAGGCGGGGCGGATGCCAGGACAGGCCCGCGTGCTGGCCGATCCGGTCGAGGTCGATCCCGCGGCTTGGGCGCAGGCGCAGGAGTTGGCGGGGCTGGCGCTTTAGGCCAGCTGGGTCAGCCAGACCCCGGCGGCCATCAGGGCGATGCCCCCCATCCGCGTGGCGCTGAGCACTGTGGCCTGCGCGCCGAAAAGGCCGAAATGGTCAATGGCCGCGGCCGAAATCAACTGGCCGAGCAGCACGAAGAACACGGCATTCCCGACACCGAAATGCGGGGCGATGTAGGTGATGCTGAGCACATAGAAGGCGATCAGCACACCGGCGAGTAGCAGGTGTTTGGGGGCAGAGCCGAGTTTTGACAGCCCCTGCGCGCCCGTCAGCACAAAGACCGTGGCCGCCGTGCCGAAGGCGATCACAAACAGCACAGTCGCCGCCGCAGCCGGGCTGCCGAGGCGTGTGCCGAGGGCGGCGTTGAGTGCGGCGAGGATCGGGATGCCGATCCCGGCCAGCAGCATGATCAGGGCGTAGTGGGCCATGTCGGCACCTCCGTTAGCTGCAGATGCCGTTCAGTTCGACGCCGTCCCAGGGCAGGCGCACATTGTGCTGCCGGGATTGGGGCAGCGGGGCGACGGGCATCGCCTGCGAGATCAGCGCGTGCAGGCGCTGGGTGCGCGCGCCTTGTGGGTCAAGCGCGCGGCAGCAGACGAATTCCTCGACGATTGAGCCCTGCTGTTCGAAGCCGAAATCGAGGAACATGCGTGCCTCGGACACGTCAAAAAGATACGGGTCATCGCTGAACCGGTGTTCACGCGCGGCCTTGAGCGGGGAATAGCCCGTCACCTCGCGGTTTTGCCACTGCCAGACATGGGTTAATTCGTGAGCGAGCAGCATGGCGGCGACCAGGTTGATCTCGCCCGGATAGTCGGGGACGTAGTCGTCCAGATACCAATCCTCGTCGAACAGCACCTTTTGCCACAGCGCTACGGCTGCGGGCTTGGCGGTGACATAGTCGCCCGTGGGCGGCGGAAGGATCCGCTCTCGGCAGGTGGTTCGGGGGCGGGCCTTGCGCTTGAAGGTCACGGCGCGGGTGGGGGCGCCTTCGACCAGCCGGACACGGTCCTGATCCAGCTGGGCGCCGTGGATTGTATCGGCAAAGGCGCGTTCGGCATCGGTCAGCGGACGCCCACAGGCGGCAAGCAGGGTCAGGATGAGAAACGCGCGCAGGATCATGGGCGCAGTATGGGGGCACAATGAGGGCCGAGTTCAAGACACTATGTTGTCACTTCTGTATTGACGCTTAAGAGCGTCAACGATACATCGCCACATACAAAAGCGCACGCATCAAAGCGTGCCTCGATTTTATGAAATCAGTGCGTCTAGGTGGCCTGCTGGGAGCCGTGGCCTTTGCCGTGTCGCTTTTGCGACGGTACGTGTGAGCCATGTTTCAAAGCCGCCTTTGCCACGGCAGGTATCGGTTCCGGGCGCTGTAACCTTTTCATTTCAAGGTGTTAGATCAGCAGTTCTGTCCGGGCAGGCTGCCCCGTTGAGGTTGCAGCTGCCGCTGCGGCATCTGACATTGCCGTCTCATCGCCGTGATCGGAGGTGATGGAGAAGGGGGTGTTTGTGTCAGCGGCCCGCCCCCACCTTCCTTTCATCATCGCGGGGATGCTCCTCGCGGACAGCACCGCAGGCCACCACTCACGGGTTCCCGGCCTGCCTGGAAAGGAGAGAAGAGATGGCGAAAGTCATAGTACCGACCGTGTTTGGATTTGCGACCATGATGAGCCTGTGGGCCATTGTAGGCGCCGCGGTCTAAGCCAAGAATTTGCCCCCGGTTTCCTGGACGTCCCGGGGGTGATCAGCGCGGCGGAGGGCCCTTTTCGTCCCTCATTTACGAGTTGGCCCCCGCCGCCATTCAGATGCCCAGAAGATGCCCCGGTTTGGTAAACGGTCGTTAACCTTCGGAGCGCAAAACGTGAAGCACACGTGCCAGTGTTTTGGGTCGTGTGCTTTAGCGAGTAAGGGCGGGGGCGCGAGCCTCCGCCGTTTTTGTTTGGGGGAAGGGGGGGCTGGCTGAAGCCCGGCCTACGGGTGTGAGGAAAGCTCTCGCGCCAGAATTCTTTTGCTTTGTGTGTGTTGTCGTTTGATCATTGCCCCAAGGGCGGAATCAAGGCCGCAGGCCGCCGCCCCATCGCCGGGCCGCCCCCCGGCACGGCGATATGGTTAAGTTTGTGCGTCGCTCAGGCCGAAGATGTGCTTGGCTGCCATAAAGCGCTGTAGAAGAGAGGTGGGATCGCCACACCGCGGCCCTTCGATGGGGCGGCTTGCGGCAGAATTTTCAATTTGGAGTACCATCTGATCGCCATTCAGCGATTTCTGCCAAAGCTCATGTAGGGCGCGAAGATATCGAAGATCTTGGGACCTTGATCAGTCAACCACTTTAGCTGCTCATACTTCATGTGGACGATGTTCTTTCGATCTGTTCCTGCCTCAAGTTCCAAGAGCTCAGCTTGATACGTTTGAAGTTTGAGCGCCCGTTTTCTTACTTCTACCAGATAGAGGTGGATTTCTTTGTCGAACATGAACCGGGATCGTTGCACCACGTCAAAGAACTCAAAAAGTTGGTCGTCGGATACCTTCGCATCACGCAATATATGTGATAAAAACCGTTGTGTGCCTTTGAAAATCTCAAATCTCCTATCGAAAAGTTTTTCTTTGAGATTTGATCTGTTTACGAGCCATTGCTGATAAGCAATGTAAGCAACAAACAAAGCGATAAGAGCAGGCGCAAGTGCTTTTAGATACTCAAACCACAACGGCACTTCATTCAAACATCCAACTCCTCCACAAACCGTGCGTTCTCTTGGATGTACTGAAACCGCATCTCCGGTTTCTTGCCCATCAGGCGTTCGACAAGGTCGCCGGTCTCGCCCGGTTCGTCTTCGTCAATCGACACGCGGATCAGTTTGCGGGTCGCGGGGTTCATGGTGGTGTCCTTGAGGTCCTTGGCGTCCATCTCGCCCAGGCCCTTGAAGCGCGAGACGTCGATCTTGCCCTTGCCGCCCAGGCCTGTCTCAAGCATCGCGTTCTTTTCGGCCTCGTCCAGGCAATAGACACGGCGCGCGCCCTGCGTCAGGCGGAACAGCGGCGGGCAGGCGAGGTAGAGGTGCCCGGCGTCGATCATGGGGCGCATCTGGGTGTAGAAGAATGTCATCAGGAGCGCCGCGATATGGGCGCCGTCCACATCGGCGTCGGTCATGATGATGACCTTGTCATAGCGCAGATCGTCGAGGTTGAACTTCGTGCCAAGGCCCACGCCAAGGGCCTGGGTCAGATCGGAAATTTCGGCGTTTGAGCCCAGTTTTGACGAGGCGGCACCCAGCACGTTGAGGATCTTGCCGCGCAGGGGCAGGAGGGCCTGGGTCTTGCGGTCGCGGGCCATTTTTGCGGACCCGCCTGCTGAATCGCCTTCGACGATGAATAATTCCGTGCCCTCGCGGGTTGATGAGGAGCAGTCCACCAATTTGCCGGGGAGCCGAAGTTTCTTAGTGGCGGATTTGCGTTGTGTTTCCTTCTCGGCCCTTCTGCGCAGCCGTTCCTCGGCGCGCAGGACCAGAAAATCGAGGATGGCGCCGGCCGATTTGGTGTCGGCGGCGAGCCAGTTGTCGAAATGGTCGCGGACGGAGTTTTCGACCATGCGCTGCGCTTCGACCGTGGCAAGGCGGTCCTTGGTCTGGCCCACGAATTCGGGCTCGCGGATGAAGCAGGACACAAGGGCGCCTGCGCCTGTGATCAGGTCTTCGCGCGTGATCGTGCCTGCCTTTTTGTTGCTGGCCAGCTCGCCATAGGCCTTGATGCCCTTGAGGATCGCGGCCCAGAAGCCCGCTTCGTGCGTGCCGCCTTCGGGGGTGGGGACGGTGTTGCAATAGGACTGGATGAAGCCGTCGCGCGACGGGGTCCAGTTGATGGCCCATTCGACCTTGCCTGGGACCTGGAATTTCTCGAAGGACACCGAGCCTGCGAAGGGGGCCTGGGAGTAGGTGGTGGCGCCGCCCAATGCTTCGGTCAGGTAGTCCGACAGGCCGCCGGGGAAGTGGAACGTGGCCTCGCGCGGGGTGTCGCCGTCGTCGATGCCGGATTTCCAGCGGATTTCGACACCAGAGAAGAGGTAGGCCTTGGAGCGCGCCATTTTGAACAGGCGGGCGGGCTTGAGTTTGAGCGAGCCGAAGATTTCTGCGTCGGGGTGGAAGGTGACGGATGTGCCGCGGCGGTTGGGGGCGGCGCCGACCTTTTCCAGCTTGGTTTGCGGTACGCCACGGGCGAATTCCATGGCGAAAAGTTCGCGGTTGCGGGCGACTTCGACGCGCAGGTGGTCGGACAGCGCGTTCACGACCGACGAACCAACGCCGTGCAGGCCGCCGGAGGTTTCATAGCTGTCGCCGGAGAATTTGCCGCCCGCGTTCAGGGTGCAGAAGATAATTTCGAGCGCAGATTTCGAGGGGTCCTTGGGGTGCGGGTCGGTGGGGATGCCGCGGCCATTGTCGCGGACACTCACATGGCCGGTTTCGTGCAGTTCCACCTCGATCCAGGTGGCGTGACCGGCAACCGCTTCGTCCATCGAATTGTCGATGATCTCGGCCACCATGTGGTGCAGGGCGCGGTCATCCTTGCCGCCGATATACATGCCCGGGCGCAGCCGCACGTGCTCCATATCCTCGAGCACCTGGATCGAGGAGGCGTCATAGTCGGAGGGTGTTGAGGTCCCGCTCAGGAGGTCGGTCATGGCTGCTGCTCTTTGTTGGTTGGAGCCGAGTATGCCAGAGCCGGTTTGTAAGGGGAAGCAGTGAGCGGAAGCAAAAAAGGCGAGCCAATGGCCCGCCTTTCAAGAAAGATGTGTCAGAATTTTCTAGCCGTTTGACTTCTGACGTCGCATTGCACCCATCGCGCCAAGCCCGGCCAGAAGCAGCCAAGCTGCTGCGGGCAATGGCACGGCGGAAATCTGTGGTGAAGGCGGTGGGGTATCAAGCACCGATGCGGTAAACAAAAAGTCGTTCGCGCCCGGATCAGACTGCACCCAACCTGTTCCTTCGAATCCCTCGAAGGCGCGATTCGACAGAGCGTCTAGACCGAAACGGAAATATTCGCCGTCATAAGGATCGCCAGACTTCGCAGCGTTTCCCAGCGCGAGATCGCCTCCATTCACGCCTGCGCCGACAACGCGCCCAATGCCGTTTCCTGCCGTATCAATGAAACCGCCATTGCTATGGTCGGTGAGGCCGCTCAGATCATATCGAAACGTGAACGATCCAACAAACTGATCATTGCCAAGACTGCGTACCATCGTGCCATACAGGATGGCGGTTCCGGCCACTGAGTCATACTCCATGAATGCTTCAGCGCCGTTGTCTTTGCTCAGCGAAAAAAACATGTCAGGGTCTTCTCGATCAAGGCGAAGACCATAGTCATATGTTCCAGATTTCCCACCGTTCGGATGATCATCCAATTCGTAGAAAAAGGTAGCGGCTTGTGCAGCCATCGCTACCAGAGATGTTGATGCAGCCACCGCAGCTGCGAGTACAAAATTCTTCATGGTCAGTACCTCGTTACTCGACAGCGGGCAGAATATCGCCGATGGGCAGGTCTGACCACAAAAATATGCGCGCCGATTTGCTGCCATAGCGAGATACTTTTTAAATATGCAAATATCTACAGTGCCTTAGAGATGGTTTTCTTGCGGCGGCTTTCTTTATTGGGTGTTGCTCGCTGGCTCGTGTTCGTCGTGCTCTCTCCTGTAGATCAGCAGATTCCACTTGGGGTTGGGCAATTTTTTGCCGAACATGATATTCAGCCTCAATTGATTCGCCTGAGATCAAGAGAGCATCACACAGCAGGCTAGTGCGTGTCTAAAAGTCGGCCACTCTGCTGCTCATCAATCACCCGCCGATAATGCTTCATGCTATGATCGGGGCCGAACACCGAGCGCGATGCGCGGGCACGGTGGACCCGGCCCATATGATGAAAACTGCCCGGGAGGTCACAGACCATGTCGTCGTCTCGATTAAGACACAGGCACAGTTCTGAGTGCTTGATGGCACCGCGGCTGCGACGGGGACGCGGGGCCGCGAATGCAATGCCGGGAACTCCGTATGTGCGCACAAGGATTTGCGTCGCTGCGGCACCCAGCGAATGTCCGATGATATATTTCGGGCGGTAGCGTTCCCGTTCCAACCAGTCGTAAATCACCTTGGCGTGGTGCAGAAATCCCTGATGCCAGATTGTGCCCGACGCTCCCTTTTCCGTATCGCCATCCGACAAACGATATCGTTTTCCGCCGACATTGAGGACGCGTAGATTGTACTTCAGATAGTCCATGACTGAATTCGAGCCCGGGATCAGCAGGATATCCCCCTTCAGGAAAATGGCCTGGACATCATGGGCGTCCAAACCATCCCGCCAGGCCGCAGCGAGTGACGGGTTGGCGCGTCCGGAGTAAGAGGCTTCGGCCATTTGAGCGGCGAGCTTAATCTCGTATCTGTGGCTCATCGCAATATCCTTTTCTTTGAATATGCACGACTATGCCCCGCGCTTTCGTGCCTGTGAAGGGTTGCTAGACCAGCCATTCGCGCATGATCTGCACGACCTGATCGGGTTTCTGGTGCAGCACCCAATGGTCGGCATCTGCCACGGTCACGCGGGTCAGGTCAGGCGCAAACTCTTCCAGCCCTTTGGTCGAGACGGGCAACAGCGCGGTGTCGCCATCTGCCCAGATCAGCAGATGCGGGCACTGCACCTTCAGGCGCTCAACCGGAAACTCGGGCAGGTCAACGGGCGCGCCCGGGTCCGCCACGAGGAGGGGCGAGGCGCGATACCAGTTGATCATGCCGCGCAAGCCCGACTGCCGCCACACCGCCTTGTAGGCGTCCAGACGCTTTCCGGCCAGCCAGCTCAGGTCCATCTTGGCTGAGAAGAGTTTCAGGAGTTTGGCAAAATCGTCGCGGGCCAAGACGGTCTCGGACCCCTCAGCGCGCAGGAAATTTATGTATTGCGATGCCTCAGATTGCGCACCGCCCGACGCCATCGCGCGTTGAAACGGCACCGGATGAACGCCGTTGGCAATGATCAGGTGCGACACCAGATCGGGCCGGAACATGGCCAGACCGTAGGCGACCGAGGCCCCCCAGTCATGGCCCATCACGATCACCGGCCCGCGGCTCCCAATCACCGCGGCCATATCCGCGACAAGTCTGGGCATGGCGTAGGCGTCGACCTCAGGCGGGGCATAGCTTGCACCGTATCCCCGCTGGTCCGGGGCGACGCAGTAAAAGCGATCGGCCAACTGGCTTGCGATATCCTGCCATGCGCCGCCGTATTCCGGGAACCCGTGGAGCAACAGGATCATCGGATGCGCCGGGTTACCCCAGGATCGCACCGTAAAGGCGTGCCCGCCCAGGGTCTGTGTGGTGACGTGCATTACTGTCCGCGCTGCAACGTTTCGAACCGCAATCCCTTGGCGGTTCGGGGCGCGAAGCCGCGCCAGTACGTATGGTCTTCGGTCGGGAGGCCCGCATCATCAAGGGCGACGACGCCGTCGCCGGAGTTTGCCACCAGCTCGAGATATGCGGCTTTTTCGGCGTCGCCCTTCAGGTGGATGTCAAAGAATGCTGTCGCGAAATGTTGCGCGATATTGTTCATGCGCGTGGTGTCCCACACCGCATCGGCGTAGTGCTCGAACGGGACGAATTCCAACCCCTCGACCGGTGTCCAGCTTTCGCGAGGCGCTGGCATCGGGGCGGCGGCGTTGTGGTTGGCGTGATCGAAGGTGAGCAGATGCCTGTCGGTGCCCACCGCGTCTGTGAACACCCCACGCATCGCATCATAGACTGACACATCATCGTCGCTGCCCGCCATCAGCATCGTCGGCACGCGCAACCCGGCCACCCCGTTTGAATCCCAGAAGCCCGCATTGTTGCCCCAGGGCCCGATTGCAATGATTGCCTTGATGCGTGGATCTATCAGGGCCTCATGGCTTTCTGACATGGCCAAATGCGCCTCGAGCAGACCCGCGGGCGCGCCCCAGCTGAATTCGGTCGAGGCTTGGGTCACGCCAGCGCCCCCCAGGATCAGCGCCCCGTACCCGCCCATCGAATACCCCACGACGCCCGCATTGTCGGCATCCACAATCGCGCCGAGCGGACTGTCCAGCGCGGCCATGTGGTCCACAACAAAGGCCTGGTCGAGCGGTCGGTTATATAATGTCGAGCCAAAGGCCGCCTGATCGGAATAGGTGCTGTCAGTGTGGTCGATTGACACTGTGACATAGCCCTTTGACGCGAGATTCTCGCCCAGATGGCTCATCAGGTAGCGGTTGCCGGGGTAGCCGTGGCTGATGATGACAAGGGGGTAGCGTCCGCTGCGTGCGGGGGGCGCGTCGCGCATGGCCCGGCCTGTCAGCATAACCTCGGTCGCGCCGTCACGCAGAACGGCGGTATAGCTGCCGCCCTGAGCCGTGCCTTCGGTCGCCGGATACCAGACCTCCAGCGTCAGCGGGCGGTCATAGCGCGGCACCCTGTTGCCCGAGACGTTCAGCACATCGACACTGTCGGGAATTGTCACGTCAAGGGTCTGTACGCCGATGGGCAGGGCGCCATAGGCGGCAAGTGCGGGTGCGTCGGGCCGGATCTGGTCAATCGGGTTGCCCCAGACGCCGCTGGCGGTCAGCGTCGCAGCGAGGGTCAGACCGGTGATGGCACGGGGCAGGGGCATGGCGGTGTCCTTTCGGCGGATTCAACCTCAGGTAACATCTTTACCGCTTACCGGCCCAGTTTGACAGAGCTGTGCGCGGGTGCAACGGCTAATCTGCGTCGTGCCCGAGGCGGGGATATGCGCAGTGTAGCAATCGGGGTTGAGGGCCGCGCGCGACTTGCCTAAATCTGACCCATGCGCCTGTTTTCCCTTTTTGCCGCGGCGGTGGCCATAGCGGTTCCTGCCGTCCCCGCATTTGGGCATCCACATGTCTTTGTCGAAACCAGGCTGCGCGTCGTGATCAGTGACGCGGGGCGCTTTGAAGGGGTCGAGGTGCACTGGACCTACGATGATTTCTATTCTTTGTTGCTGATGGCTGACCTGGGCCTGGACCCCGATGGGGACGGCCAGCTTACGGATGCGGAACTGCGCCGTCTGGATGGGTTCGATCTGCAGTGGATCCAGGGGTTTGAAGGTGACAGCTATGCGGCCCGTGGGGGCAGGGCGGTCGCTTTGGGCCGGCCACAGGGCCGTGGCGTATCGGTTGAGGATGGACAGATCACCTCGGTGCATTTTCGCCCTGCTAAATCGGCGGCGGATGGTCTGGTGATCAAGGCCTATGATCCCACGTTTTACACCGCCTATGATCTGGTTGGCCCGGTCGAGGTCGAGGGACCGTGCAACGCCAGCATCATTCCCGCCGATCTTGATGCGGCTTATACGCTGGTCGAAGAGTTGCTTTACGCCACACCCGCCGCCGAGGTCGAAGACAGCTATCCGGAAGTCGGAGAGGCCTTTGCGGATACGGTGACACTCTTATGCTCTGGATAAGGCTGGGCGCACTGACCGTCATTGGCGGAACGCTGCTGTGGCTTTTTGGCTTCGGCGGTGTGACAGATATCGGCATATGGGCCGCCGCCCAGCAACGCGAGGCGCAGACTGCGCTGGCGGCGGGGCTGCGGGCGGTGCGGGCGGGTGAGCCCGGCGCTTGGCTGGCGCTGATGGGCGTGTGTGCGGCCTATGGCTTTTTTCACGCCGCGGGCCCGGGTCACGGCAAGCTCGTCATCGGCGGATACGGGGCTGCGGCGCGGGTGACGGCGTGGCGCCTGTCAACCCTTGCCATCGCGTCATCGCTGGCACAGGCCCTGGCGGCCGTGATGCTGGTGGGGCTTGGCTTTTTTGTTTTGGGCTGGGGGCGGGCCGAATTGACCGATGCGGCGGAAAAGGTGCTGGCACCTGCCAGCTATATCGCCATTGCGCTTGTGGGGCTCTGGTTGCTGGTGCGGGGCATGCGCCGGGCACGCGGGGCTGTTGCGCATCCGGTGCATAACCATGACCATGACCATGACCATGACCATGACCACTGCCACAGCTGCGGCCATGCACATGGTCCCAGCGTTGAACAGGCCGCTGCCGTGACATCGTGGCGTGATGCTGTCGCCATTGTCGGGTCCATCGCAATCCGCCCCTGCACGGGGGCTGTGTTTCTGCTGATCCTCTGTTTCGGGTTGGGTATACCATGGGCCGGGATCGCCGGTGCCTTCGTCATAGGGCTGGGCACGGCAAGTGTGACCGTGCTTGTCGCGCTTGCGGCGGTCGGTGCGCGCCAGTCCGCTCTTGCAGGGTGGTCCGGGGCAGGGGCCGTGCGTGCCATGGGATTGATCGAAATGGCTGCCGGGGCGCTCATCGCTTTGGTGGCGATCACACTCGCGCTCCCATTGCTCTAGGGTCAGGACCCATTAATCCCACCCTTTCAGTTCGTCAGATTTCGTGTCTGACAAGGATTGTAGCTGCGGGAATAGTGGTTCTATTTCAAAGCTATAAGGCGCTGGCAGGCGCGAAATCTGACGAACCCGTCACGCCGAAGGCGTGCCAGAGGAATGCGGCGCCCCCTTGGGGCGACGGGCACGGAGAAATGCACGATCTCAGTGGCGTGCCTTCCTCGCCATGACGGCCAGTCGTGCCTTCGGAAGGCAAACCTCCAATCTTGCGCATTTTTCCGTGCTGAAAGGGTGGGATTAATGGGTCCTGACCCTAGCGGTATCGGGGTGGTATCCCGGTATTTCTGGTCACACCAGGCCTTTCCTTGCCCAAAAAGCAGGCGTAAGGGTGAGGCATGTCCACATCTCAGATGTCATATTTGGCCCACGCCCGTGCGGCCCTTGTCCTGGGCTTGCCGCTGATCGGCGGGCATCTGGGCCAGGTTGCCATCGGCGTGACCGATACCGTCATGCTGGGCTGGTACGGGGTCGAGGAATTGGCCGCTCAAGGCGTGGCAAGCAGCCTATTCTTTGTAATGCTGCTGATGGGCTCCGGCTTTGCCTGGGCGGTGATGCCTATGGTCGCTTCGTTCCACGCCGAGGGGGATGAAACCAACCTGCGCCGCGCCACGCGCATGGGGCTGTGGCTTAGCCTGGGGTTTGCGGTGCTTGCCATGCCGATCATGATCTGGTCGGAGGCCGTGCTGCTGGCGCTGGGCCAAACCACCGAGGTGGCAGCGCTGGGTGCGGAATATCTGCGCATCGCCGGATGGGGTGTGATCCCGGCCTTGTTGGTGATGACCTTTAAAAGCTATCTCGCGGCCCTTGAGCGTACCCAGATCGTGCTCTGGATCACGCTTGCTGCGGCGCTTGCCAATGCGCTGGCCAATTACGCCTTTATCTTCGGCAATTGGGGGGCGCCTGCCTGGGGCATCGCCGGGGCCGCGCTTGCGTCTTTGGTCACGCAACTGGTCATGCTGGCGGGTGTTGTGGGCTATGCGCTGATCGTGTTGCCCCAGCATCAGTTGCTCAAGCGCCTTTGGCGGGCGGATTGGGAGATGCTGGGCCGCGTCTTTCGGCTGGGCTGGCCCATAGGTCTGACCAATCTCAGCGAGGTGGGGCTGTTTGCGGCCTCCGCTTTCATGATGGGCTGGCTGGGGACGATCCCGCTGGCGGCGCACAATATCGCGCTGCAACTGGCATCGATCACCTTCATGGTCCATCTGGGGCTGAGCAATGTGGCAACGATCCGGGCGGGCAATGCCTATGGTCGTGGCGATCTGGTGCACATGGTGCGCGGCGCGCGCGCCGTCATCGTGATGAGCCTTGGCATGGCCCTTGCCACCGTCGCACTGTTCCTGATTGCACCCGAGCCGTTGATCTCGCTCTTTATGGACAGCGCTGAGCCTGCCCGGGACCAGATCCTTGAGATCGGTGTGCTGCTGCTCGCGTTGGCTGCGCTTTTTCAATTGGTTGACGGTGCACAGGTGATTGCGCTGGGCCTGTTGCGGGGGGTGCAGGACACCAAGGTGCCGATGATCCTGGCGGGCGTGTCCTACTGGCTGGTCGGTATGCCTGCGTCCTATGTGCTGGGGTTTGGTCTGGGCTGGGGCGGGGCAGGGATTTGGCTGGGGCTTGTCATTGGCCTGGCCTGCGCTGGCGTGGCGCTTATGGTCCGCTTCTGGACCGTGTCAGTGCCGCGTCTGGCGCGTGGCACCGGCCCGCAGCCTGTGCCCACCCCCTGAGTTTGGGGCGGGCACGGAAAGAGTGACCCATGGTCATAAAATGAAGTCGGCCTCCTCGACGCCGTTCACCCAGCGCAGCTCGATCATTTCGTTTGCCGCGCCGTCGCCGTCGCTGTCGATCTGCACATGGTCGCCGTCAAACAGCACTTCGGACCGGGTCCCGGAAAAGATGGTCCCGTCCACATAAGCAAGCCCACCGAAATCCGTCAGGTCCAGTTTGTCGATGATCGAGGTGAATCCCTTGATTACGTCCATCGTATCGGCTGTCAGGCCGCTGTCGCCCTGCCGGAACACAAAGATGTCTCGGGCATCGATGTCTTCATAGTCCAGAATTTCGTCCGCGCCCGCGCCTCCGATGACAATGTCGACCCCTTCGCCGCCTGAAACGGTATCATTGCCGTCGCCGCCCGATACGGTGTCGTTGCCGTCACCGCCATAGGCAGCATCCGAACCCCCTGCGCCGCGCACGATGTCGTTGCCATCGTCACCGCGCAGGCTGTCATCGCCCTTGCCGCCAAGAAGCTCGTCTTTGCCTTCGCCGCCGCGCAGCGTGTCATCACCCGTGTTGCCGTAAAGGATATCGTCGCCTTCCTGGCCGCCGAGGTGATCGTCATCGTCGCCGCCGGTTAGAGTGTCGTTGCCGTCACCGCCCCACATCGTGTCTTCGCCCCTGCCCCCGCGCAGCAGATCGTCTCCATCCTCGCCATTGGCCTCATCATTGCCGCCGTGTAGGATCAGGACGTCATCACCGTCTCCGCCTCCGGCGCTGTCGTCGCCATCGCCGCCACGGATCATGTCAGCACCGTCCTCGCCCCACAATTTATCGTTGCCCGTGCCGCCCTTGATCGTGTCATCGCCTTCGCCACCGCCAATCGTGTCGTTGCCTTCGCCGCCGCTCAAAAGGTCGTTGCCCTCATCGCCGTGCAGCCGGTCATTGCCAGCGCCGCCCCAGCCGCGGTCGTTGCCTTCGCCACCGCCAAGCGTGTCGTCGCCTTCACCGCCCGACATCCGGTCATTGCCATCTTCGCCCCACAGCTGGTCATTGCCCGCATCCCCGAACATACGATCATTGCCCTCACCACCGCCCGCGCGGTCATTGCCTGCGCCTGCATAGATCCAGTCGTTGCCAATTCCGGCCCACACACGATCGTCACCGGCGCCCGCGTCGTAGATTTCGTCATTCGCCTCGGCCAGAACAAAACTGTAATGCCCGCTGTGCAAGGTCTCGCCCGCATCGGTGCCATAAACCCAGTTTTCGCCATTGACGAAGTAGTTCATCCAGCCCGCCACATCGGTGACCTTTTCATTGGCATCGCCATCTTCGTTCTCAAAGCGGCCATCCACGATGGGAAACCCGATGTGATAGATCGCATCCGCCACCGTATCGATGAAATCGCGGCCCTGGAAAATGTATGCGCCGCCGTCGCCCTGCACCAAATGGAACCCGGTTTCTTCGTTGCCTTCATCATCGCCGTGCCCTTCGACGAACTTGGCGTATTCTTCGGCATCTGCACGGATATGCGCTGAAAGTACGTACAAATCCTCGGGCGTCAGTTGGCCATCATCGTTGACGCCTGTGGCCTCCATCGCATCCGCAATGACCTCGTTCATCAATCGGGCCGCATCGGCCCCACCCTGGATTTCTGCAGGAATGACATTGGCGATCAGGCCCGGCTCGCCCAGAACAAGCTCGGCAATGCTCTCCAGGCTCAGGCCTTCTGTTTTCGGTACTGGCATGGCGGTGTCTCCTCGTGTCGCATTTCAGTGCGACGCGCCTGCCACGGCGGGCCTTGTAATCACAGGGCGGGCAATGCGCCGCCGAACCTTCGGCGGGAAACAGACGCCAAAGGCCAAAAACAGCACATAATATCAGTGGATTGTTGCTGATCAGCGCCGGGCAGGAACGCGATGCTACTGCGCCGATCCCTGCATCAGCCGATCCGCCTTCTTGCGCACCAGAACCGACCGCAGGTCATGCATCGCCAGCAGCAGCGCGTCTGTCACATTTTCAAGCTGATCGTCGCTCGCCCGGCTCTGTGCCCATTGCGTTGTCAGGTTGAGGTAGTCAACCGCACGGTGGATGTCGTCGATGTCACGATGCGCGAGCACATCCGCCCGCTCTGCCATCCATGCCTTGATCCGTGCCAGATCGTCCTCGGACAGGGTGCGGTCGCCATGGGGCTTGATCTCGCCGTTGCGGATGTTGACCACGGCGATCTGGTCCATCTCGATCCGGCGTTGCCGGTTCTCGGTGTCCACACGAAACACCGCGGCGCCGTTTTCGCGCACACGAAAGTAATACTCTGGCAGCTCGGCGCCCATAGGTCCCTCGTTATGTCAGCCCCGCACAAAAGCTCTGAATGCGGGTGCAGGCCTCTTTCAGGGCCTCGTCGGATGTAGCGTAGCTGACCCGGAAGTTCGGCGATAGCCCAAAGGCCGCGCCAAAGACAACGGCCACGCCCGTCTCTTCCAGAAGGGCTGTGCAGAACGCCTCGTCATCTACAATCTTCGTGCCACCCGCCGACGTCTTGCCGATACAGCCCGCGATCGACGGATAGACATAGAACGCGCCATCGGGGACGGGGCAGGCGATGCCCTCGGCAGCGTTCAGCATCTCGACCACCAGATCGCGGCGGCGTTTGAATATCTCGTTATTGGGTTCAATGAAGTCCTGCGTGCCGTTCAGCGCCTCGACCGCGGCATGCTGGCTGATCGAGCAGGGGTTCGAGGTCGATTGCGACTGCACCTTGCGCATCGCCTTGATGAGCTCCTCGGGCCCCGCGGCATAGCCGATCCGCCAGCCGGTCATAGCATAGGCCTTGCTCACCCCGTTCACGGTCAACGTCCGGTCATACAGACGCGGCTCGATTTGCGCTGGCGTGCAGAATTCGAAGTCGTCGTAAACCAGATGCTCGTACATGTCGTCCGTCATCACCCACACATGCGGGTGGCGCATCAGCACATCGGTGATCTCTTTCAGCTCTTCACTAGTATAGCCCGCGCCGGTCGGGTTCGATGGCGAGTTGAAGATCAGCCACTTTGTTTTGTCGGTAATGGCGGATTCGAGTTGGTCTGCCGTCAGCTTGAACCCGGTTTGCAACGACGCTTCTGCAATGACCGGCGTGCCACCAGCCAGCAGAACCATGTCCGGGTAGCTCACCCAGTAGGGGGCAGGGATCACCACCTCGTCGCCCTCGTTCAGTGTCGCCATCAGCGCGTTATAAAGGATTTGCTTGCCGCCCGTGCCGACGGTCACCTGTGCGCTGGTATAGTCCAGATCGTTGTCGCGCTTGAATTTATCGACAATCGCCTGCTTCAGTTCTGGAATTCCATCAACCGGAGTATACTTGGTCTTGCCAAGCGCAATCGCCACCACGGCCGCGTCCTTGATATTCTGCGGCGTGTCGAAGTCAGGCTCACCCGCGCCCAGGCCGATGATGTCCTTGCCTTGTGCCTTCAGCGCGGCCACCTGACCCGTCAGGGCCACGGTAGGAGACGGTTTGACGCGGTCGAGTGTCGCGGAAAGGAATGTCATCGTGGCCTCTGACTGCTAGAGCGATATCGAACCCCTCATAGGCGGCGCGCCCTGCGCGATCAAGCGCCTCAGCGGACAAGGAGAGACCCTCATGGACGACTTGCAAGACTGGTACAGTGCAGATGCCGCAACATTCGGCGACCGCGTTGCGGGCGCGCGCGAGCAGGCGGGCATGACGCAGAAGGACCTTGCCAAGCGGCTGGGTGTGCGCCTTGCGACGCTAAAGTCATGGGAGGATGACCTGAGCGAGCCGCGTGCAAACCGCCTGTCGATGATGGCGGGTCTGTTGAACGTCTCGATGATGTGGCTGATCAATGGCGAAGGCGAGGGGTTGGAGGCACCGGTCGAGAATGAGCCGCTGTCAGCGAACATGCGCGATCTTCTGACCGAAGTGCGCGATATGCGCTCGGACATGCTGGCGCGTGCAGAACAGCTTGGGCGGCTCGAAAAGAAACTGCGCGCCGCGATGCAGGCCCCGGCCGATGTCTGACGAACCCCGCGCGCACCGGATCAAGCGCCTGCACATGCGGTCCATGCGGCGTGGGATCAAGGAAATGGACCTGATCCTGTCGACCTATGCCAGCCGCCATCTGGCCGCCATGTCCGAGGCCGAGCTGGATGTCTACGACGCGTTGCTGAATGAAAATGATCAGGATCTCTATCAATGGGTGACGGGGCAAACGGCGCCACCGGACCATCTGGCCGCGTTGATCGGTGATGTGGCGCGCACGTTTCAGCCAGAAAAATAAGGCTTTGGCGGCATTTAACTGAATATTTCCGAATCGCGGCCATGTTCTGACCCGAGCAGATCAGGTCGGAGAAGACGGATGAGCATTCAAGACCCCATTGGCCAGGTCCCAGGCATGGCCGAACGAAAAACAGCGAACGCCGGTTTTATGGTCGGATACCTTGAGGCGTTGTCGCTGGTGGAACGGCTGCACCGTCTGCTGCTTGATGTGATCAAGGACGAATTTGAACGCGTGGGCGTATTGGAAATCAATGCAGTTCAGGCGCTCTTGCTGTTCAACATCGGCGACAACGAGGTGACAGCGGGCGAATTGAAAAGCCGCGGTTATTATCAGGGGTCGAATGTCAGCTACAACCTCAAGAAGCTGGTCGAAATGGGCTATATGCACCATCAGCGATGCGAGATTGACCGCCGCTCGGTTCGGGTGAAACTGACCGATAAGGGGCGCAAGATCCGCGATGTCGTCAATGAATTGTTCCTGCGTCATGCTGATGGCTTGCAATCCAAGGGCGTTCTCGGCCCCGAGGGAATTATCGACATCACCGCCTCCCTCAAGCGGATGGAACGGTATTGGACTGATCAGATCCGCTATATCTACTGATTTGACGCGCGTGGCCTGTCAACGCGTCGGTCAGGCATGGACCGGCGGGGCAGGGGCGCTCTTCCAAGCATCAGCGTCTCCAATTCCCGTTCCAGCTTGCGCGCCATAGCTTCTGCATAATCCTCGAACCCCAGCGCGGTTTCGACAAAACTACCCGCCCCAACAATCACCGAAGTCTGAAAATAAGCGGACAGCCCGGAAATTTCGGCCTCGCGCACGTCACCGATGCCTGTCGTATCGGCCCCAATCACCAAGGCGTTGACGATGATGCCGGTGGGTTCGATTTCGGGTTTGACGTCAACCGGCCTGATGCCGAGGTTCGACTTGCCGTCGCCCGACAAATCCAACGTCCGCTTCCAGCACTCCGCGCGGTCCTCCAGATGCGCTACTCCTTCTCGCATCGCCAACCCGAGGGCCGTGCCCGGACTGGCCTGGCGTCGTTCGGTGGCGCGCAGCTGCCCGATCACCGCATCCAACGCGGGTGCGTTCTCAATCGCTGTCCAAGGCAGGATGACTGCCGGGTCTTCCGGCCCACTCCATTCATAGACCAACAGATGCACCGGTGCGGATGGCATCTGCAACAGGGCCTGACGTACCCGCCCTGCATCCAGCGCTGCCGCCAGCCCATCCATCTGCAACCGATACTCCCGCGCGTCGACCGATCCGGAGACGTCCAACCCCAATGCCAATGCCTGCCGACACTCCGCGACGGCCTCTGCCCCGACAAGCGCCGCGAGCGTCGCCCCGATCAGCGCCGCCCGTCTCATCCGCCGCCGGGCGCGGTATCCAGCGCCCCGATGATCGGCGGCGTCAGTTCACGCTCCAGCTTGCGGCGCATCGCGCGTTCGTAATCTTCAAACCCCTGCGCCACTTCCAGAAAAGCACCCGGGCCGCGCAGCACCTCGCGCCGGTAAAAGTCGATCAGCATGGTTTCGGAGGTGAATTCGGCTGCGTTTACCACCAGCCCGTTCACCACCACCTGATCAAAGGGAAATTCGCGATAGGCCAGCTGCGGGCCGAACCCCTCATTGTTCTGCCCGTCCCCTGCCATGTCAATGGTCTTGTACAGACAGCGCGGCGCCCGTGCCAGCATCTCTGACCCAAAGCCAAGTGCGTAGCCCATCGCTGTCGGAAATTCGTTGTGGGACCGGCGGCTCGCCGCCACGGTCTCTGCGGCGTCCAGAAGGTCTGCGGGGCCGTTGATCAGGGTCCAGTCCAGCACAATCTCCTGATTGTACCGCCCTGACCACTCATACACCGCGAGGGCCACCGGCGCATCGGCGGCAAAGAACGCCGCGCGCACCTCGGGCGCGGTCAGCGCGGCCACCAGACCGCCGCGCTGCAACTCATCTTCGCGCGCATCGACCGAGGACGACACGTCCAGCGCCAGCAAGAGCGCCAGACGACACGCCGCCGCCGGAGAGGCGACGACGCATACTGCAAAAAAGGCCGCAGCCCTTACCAATGGCCCGTGTTTTCCATGCTGGCCCATGGCTCTGCCGCGTCCAGCGCATCGCCTGCCTGCAACAACTCGATCGAGACGTTATCGGGTGACCGGACAAAGGCCATATGCCCATCCCGCGGGGGGCGGTTGATGGTCACCCCATTGTCCATAAGGTGCTGACACATCTCGTAAATATTATCGACGCGGTAGGCCAGATGCCCAAAGTGACGGCTGTCATCGGGCAGCCCCTCGTCCCCGTCCCAGTTCCACGTCAGCTCAATCGGGCAGTCGGGCTGATCCGGCGGTGCCATAAAGATCAGCGAAAACCGCCCCCCCTCACTGTCCATGCGCCGGGTCTCTTCCAGGCCGAGCAGTTTGTAAAACGCCATCGAGGCGTCCAGGTCTTTCACCCGAACCATCGTATGCAGATAGGTTAGTGGCATCACCGTCCTCCTTTGTACCGACGCCAAAGCTAGCACATCAGGGACGGACGAAAAGGTCCAGCTCAGTAAGTTGACCGGAAGGAAAAGCTCAGTTGCGTTGCAAGCGTATCAAATGCGCTGATGTTCGACCGGACTCGTTCTCGGCGCAGTTCAACGACAGGGGCAAAGCCAAAGAAATCCATTTGCTTGAGCGTCGCCGTCGCGCTCAGACCGACGGCACGATCGTCTCGCCTGTCTGGGCCGAACAACGGCTGATCGAACAATGACTGACGATACTCAGCTGAGAACGCGATATGTGCGTTCAAAATCGGTTGTCCAAGCGCGTATATCGCCTGCAACCGGTTGGAGGCCCGCGCCACTGCCGAAGAGTCGCTGACGGTGTCGGAGACAGAAACGCCGATCCTGAGGTAGTCGTTGTTGGCCATCCCAAACGACCATTCGACGCCCAGCTCAGTGGTCGTAGACGTGCGCAACGCGACATCCAGCCGGTCAAGATGCTCCACACGCCCCTTCAGGCGCAGTTGCTGACGATCTGCCAGTGGAAACCGCAATCCGGCATCCAGAGCAAGCCCGGTTTGTGATCGATCACCGCCGTTCCAGTCAAAAAACAAACGTGTGCCGAACTCGGATACCGCTTGACCACCCGCACGCCGAAACCTGCCCCGCCAACCAAAGGCCAACCTATCAGCAGAGAAATCCGAATTGCTCAGGTCCGGATCGATACTGTTCGCTTCAGAGCCCAGCATCGTGCGGCGTGCATCATAAGCTACATGAACCTCTTTTTGTGCGGTTACGCTCGCCGGGAACCGATACGTGACGGTTCCGCCTAGGTGAAATTCAGTACCCGAGATCGGACGAGCCGCCGGATTGACAAAGATGATACCACCAATCTCGATCTGGTTGCTGGTCGGCGCGTTGTTTGCGTTGTCCGTCGGGGAAATCCCGCCGCGCACGGAAAACGCCCATGGGTTCCGGGATCTCACATAGGCATAGTCGCGGCGAATTGCGGCCTTGGCTGCATCTGTGGGGGCCAGCTGCCCGGCACGCCTGAGCCAAAGTTGCGCGCGTGTGTGCTTTCCCGCAGATGCAAGTGCTTCTGCAAGAACGCGCGCCGACAGATGTCGATCGGTTTGTGTATCTGCCACCTCGAACGCCTGGCGCGCCCGCGCGACGGCCTCATCCGTCTGTCCCAAGGCCCGCTCTGCCCGAGACAATGTGATCAGGATTTCGGGATCCCTCGGATGACGTGCTGCCAGCACGGTCAGCACATCATGCGCGGCGCGGTGTTGGCCGTGCGCCAGAAACACCAGCGACAGCCGCTTGGCAGTGTCGATGTCAAGTTCGGCCGCAGCCGATTGTTGAGTCACCGACGCGACCGCCGACAGCATCAAGAGTATTGCAGCAAGCCAGACTCGCGCCAGCTTGCGTCTGTTGTTAGCCATTGTTGAGAGCGATAAGCGTGCCGACCTCCCGAACCGTACCATCGCCATTGGTCGGATCCGTCTCAAGCGTGCCATCGATCACCACAATGCCCGCAACTTCTTCGCCGTTGGGGCCGGCAAACACACCGGACCAATCGCCTGATCCTTCAGAGTCGTTGGTTATAGTAGATATAACCGCGAGCGAGCTGGCACTGATCGTGGCATTGGCAAAGTCGATCTCTGCCGTGGCCAGCGAAACAAAGTCGTCAAGCGTGCCCAAGCTGTTGCCGTCCTCATCAAACAGTTGGCGGTTCGTAATCGTCCCGTCGACCGCGCCATTCACATCAAAGTCGAGCACGTCAACCGAAAGGACCACGTCGCCCGTCACAAGCTGTAGCCCCTCTGCGCCAGCATCGGTCGCGAATTCGCGGATGCCTGCGTAGTCACCGGTAAAGATGTACGCAGCCGGCCGCTCGGCGGGAACGCCGCCCGGTCCAATACGCTGCGCCAAGGCACCGCCAAAGCCAGCTCCGTTAAATTCGTCGCTGCCTACCGCCGTTACTTGTGCACGTTCGGTGCGTCTGAACACCGCGAAATACTGCCGACCGTCCGGGGGTGCGGCGACAGGGCTTTCGAACCGCTCGAACCCGTTGGGCAGTGTACCAGCCCTTGTATACGCGCCGCCTGACGCGTCTGAACTGTCGAACGGAATGCCGTTCAGCAGCAAGGTGTCATCGGTTGGGTCTGCTGGCGTGTCATTGTCGTTATAAGTAACGCCGTTCAAAGCGAGCAAATCGTCAAATTCTACTGCAGACTGCGTGCTGGCCGCCGGATCTGCACCCACTACCGTTTCGTCGACCGGCTCATCCTCCTCCGGAAAGAAGGGATTCCCGTCGCCACAGGCCGCAACGCTGCCCAACAGCGCAATTGCCAGAACTGTCCGTTTCATACCTAAGTAACCTTTGCGGTTTATGTCGCTGCCTCTTTTGCGTCAACAAAGCGCCGTAAACCCCCAATAGTCAACGTTTTCCTGCGCTACGCGGTTCGCCCCATCGGTGAACCGTTGCCAAAAAACGACCCTTATATAGTGGTTCTCATACCAGCGTCCCCAAGATAAGGTGTAGTCCTGACAGATTCTGTGGATAAAGGACGCGCCCCATGCCGCTCAGCCCCGAACAACACGCCGAAATCGAAGAGCTGCGCAGCCAGACCACCCAGACCCTGCGCGCCACCGTCCCGGGGATGGAGGCGCATCTTTACAAAGCGCACCAGGTCCTCGACCACGGCTTTGTCCGCGTCATCGACTATATGGGCGACGACGCCGCCATCTGCCAGGCCGCGCGCGTCAGCTACGGCAAGGGCACCAAATCCGTCCAGAATGACGAGGGGCTGATCCGCTACCTCATGCGCCACTGGCACTCGACCCCGTTCGAGATGTGCGAGATCAAGCTGCACGTCAAACTCCCCGTCTTCGTCGCCCGCCAGTGGATCCGACACCGCACGGCCAACGTGAACGAATACTCCGCCCGCTACTCGATCCTCGACCGCGAGTTTTACATCCCCGCGCCCGACGCGCTCGCCGCCCAATCGGTCGTCAACAACCAGGGTCGGGGAGAGGCGCTGTCGGGGGACGAAGCGCAACGCGTCCTCAACTACCTGCGCGACGACGCCATGCGCTGCTATGACCATTATGAAGAGATGATTTCCCAGGACGGCCAGCAGGGCCTCGCGCGCGAGCTCGCCCGCATGAACCTGCCCGCCAATGTCTACACCCAATGGTACTGGAAAGTGGACCTACACAACCTCTTCCATTTCCTCCGCCTGCGCGCAGACGCCCACGCCCAATACGAAATCCGGGTCTATGCCGACGCGATCTGCGAGATGGTCAAGGATTGGGTGCCCGCGGCGTATAAAGCGTTCGAGGATTACCGGATGGGCGGGGCGACACTTTCGGCCACGGCGCTCGGGTGCATCCAGCGGATGTTGAAGGGGGAAGAGGTGACGCAGGAGAATTCAGGCATGTCCAAGGGGGAATGGCGGGAATTTATGGGGGTTGTTGGGTGAAGCCACGCTATAACTTCATAAATGCATCAACTTTAATAGCATTGGAAAAGAGTTGTTGAAACGATGGCCACATTTTATCGCATTCGTTTTCGCGCTAGGTTTCCCGGTTGCAGGAACGACGGACGGAAAAACTAACCTAAACATTGTAACCTACTTACCTCCCCCTGGCCTCGTATGGTATCTGAACGAAACCGCGTCTGGTCAGGTGCAGTACAATGACTCGGCTTGGCTTAGTCTATTTGATGCTGATCTCATTATTTACTTCATGTCGTCTTTTGAAAATCGCTATGAAATACCTGAGTTCGGCTCGGAAATTCTGGATACGATTGACTTTGATCATGAAAAGTCTGCTATTGTAACTCAATCTGTCTCCCATGACGATCGAGTAATTTACGTAGTGTTCATCTCGGCCAATGAGTTTGACCGATTCCTAGAGAAGATCCTGTGTAGTACAGCAAATACCGTTGGTGCTTTAGCTAGTAGTTTTTCTGATGACTTCAAATTTGAAATCTGCAATTGTAATTAAATGTTTTCACAAAGTTCTCTATCCTTTATTGGTAACGGCACGGAATCAAAGCCAAAGGCCGCCGTGCCAGCGCCGACCCCGGGGCTCCGCCCGTGATGGCCTCAAACGATCCCCCGGATCGTTTGTCACTGCGTGAACCGGCCATCACCCCAACCGGGCCGACGCTACCTCACAACCAGCGCACCGCCCAGCCAAACGCGACAAACGACAACCATAAACCGAGCCGCATCACCGTCGCTGCGCCAACCCGCGGCCCGGCACTGGCACGGTTCCGCGCATCATTGGAACGTTGGATGGCGGGATGAAATCCCGCCCTACCGATGCAAATCAACGGGCCGTAGGGCCGGGTTTCACCCCGCCTTGCACTACCGGCCATCCAAAGCCTACGCTCCAAACATGGACCCGCGCACACGCCTGAACGACCGCCTCGCCGCCCTCGATGCCGAGGACGCGGCGGGCCAAAACGCGCAATCCACAGTGGAACTCGACCAACAAGCCGTCGGGCGCCTTTCCCGCATGGATGCGCTCCAGAACCAGGCCATGGCCCAGGCGCAGGCCCGCCGTCGGCAAACAGAACGCCAGCGCATCCACGCAGCCCTCAAGCGCATCGACCAAGGCGAATACGGCTGCTGCACTGATTGTGGAGAAGACATCGAACACAAGCGGCTCGAGACCGAGCCAACGATCCCCCGATGCCTGGACTGCACGCGGGGTTAGCGGATGGCGCGTGCACGCAGTTGGGCGACCAGAACACCGTTCTCGGCCTCCCACATCTTCCACGCGCGATAGCCTTCGATCTGCGCGTCCGGACCCGTCAGGCCCTCGGCGAAATGGGATTTGACGGCGTGATAATGCCCCATGCAGCGCGCCCATTCCGTGGGCGACGGAAACTGCGTCTCCGCAGACACCTCACACGCGTAGTACAGGGCCAGTAGACGCAGCAGTTCTGACATCCGTCCGCTCCTCGCATCAAAATCGCTGCACTCAACTTAAGCGCGGATCAGAAAATTTTGTTTAAATCCTGCGTGCGCATCCGTGAACGCAGGGCAAGCCCGTTGCTACGACGCAAAAGGACAGCGGGCGTGAGGCAACCAAATCGCCGTACCACCCAAGAACGACCACTGGTGCGGATCAAGCACCGTGGTCGATATGCGCCAGCCTCTCCGCCGCGCGTGCGTCAGACTGTCAAAGCAGTTTCAACTCACCTGCCATTTGGCGCCCGTCGCGCCCTTCAAGCAGTTCAAAGCTCACCTTTTGGTTGTCTGCCAGCCCGGTCAGACCGGACCGTTCCACCGCTGAAATATGAACAAAAACGTCCTTGCCACCCTCGTCGGGGGCGATAAATCCGTAACCCTTTGTGGTGTTGAACCACTTCACGGTGCCAGTTGGCATGATCCCGTGCCTCCTTTGCCTTGCAGTCTCCCCCACATCGGATTGCCGCGCAGGGGCCGTGTCAGCGCCAGCGCGCTTGGCTGCCGCTAGGTCATGAGATTGCCCTTGATGCGCGAAAATCAAGGTTGGGGGGTGCATTCCGCGCAACTTGCCGCTTAATTCAACGCAAATGTGAGGATGGGATATGGAAATATACGGTTTGAAAACATGCGACACCTGCCGCAAGGCGATCAAGGCGCTGCCACAGGCGCAGTTTGTCGACGTGCGCGCCGATGGTGTGCCCAATGGCGTAATAGAGGCCGCTCTCGCGACATTCGGCGACGCGCTTGTGAACACCCGCTCGACCACATGGCGCGGTCTAAGCGAGGTTGAGCGTCAGGGCGCGCCCGCTGAGCTTCTGACCGCGCACCCGACCCTGATGAAACGCCCGCTCATCGCCGATGGCGACACCCTGCATCTGGGCTGGACCAAGGATGTGCAGACCGCTCTGGGTCTGGCCTAGGCGACCGCAGGGGCTGGTTTCGGCGCAAGCGCCCGGTCAAAGGACAGCGGTCCGGCCCCTTTGAACACCAGCACAAGCAGCAGGAACACCCATAGCGCGCGCTGGTCCATGATCAGGCTGTTTGATGGCGCGTCGAACCACGCGCCCAGCACAAGCCCGTCGCCCCATTTGTCGTGTCCGTTCAGGTCGGTCAACGATTGCACCACGATAAAGCCGATCATCCCCAGCGACGCCAGCCGCGTGAACAAACCCACGATGATTAGCAGCGGCAGCACAAATTCCGCCACGGTGCCTGCCGTCACCACAGCCCAATGGTACACCCCAAGCTGCGTTACATCATAGCCCACCGCTTCCATCTGCTTGGGAAAGATCTGGGCATAGGCGCCCAGAGACGGCTGAAAGATGCCAAACACTCCATCTCCCAGTTTGGTCATACCGGACACCCAGAAATACGTGGCCAAAACGGCTGCAAACAGAAACCGGGCCAGCGTCGGCAACAGCCAATCCGCGCGGTCGAGCGGGTCAAAGATCGCAGAGTGCACACGGGACAGGGCGTTCATGGGATCATTCCTTTGGTAGGGTCAGGTCAGTCAGGGCGTTGTGCTGCATCAACAAGGTCAGCACGGGCCCAAGGTCGAAATCGGGGTCGTGCGCTGTGGCTGAATCCACAGCGTCTTCCAGCGGCGCGCCCGCATTGATGGCCGTCAGCCACGCGAATTGCGCCTTCGTCACGTCATGGGGGGCCGGGTCAAACGCCGCACGGGTCACCAGCACCGACTGCGCGACCCCACGAGGCTTCTCCGCGCCCGCGACAGTGTTGTAGCGCCAGATGTCCAAGATGGGCCATTTCGACGCCAAAAGCTGAACCGCTGGTGCCAAATGCAGCTGCGTGCGCATCAATGTCTCGGGTGCCAGCGTGCCAAGCTGGGCCGCATCCAGCGTCGGCGCATCTGCAGCGTGATAGGCGCGGCGCAGGGCCAGTTCAAGCCGTGCGACATCAGCCAGATAGCCGATATGCGCCAGCGGTTCGAACGCCTCCAGAAAGTCGGGCAGCGCGGAGCCATACTCCATCATCACAGGTGACGCAGGCGGATGCGCCCGGGCAAACAACCGCGCCAACTGGTCGAAATTCTGATCGCCCAACAGCTTGCACAGCACGGGAAAGCCGGTGCGCAAGGCGTCCATCAGCGCGACGGTGACATTGTTGCGATAAACGTCAAAACGTCGGGTCGTGGGCTGCCCCAGCCCGTCGGTCAGTCCCGTTGGCACCGCACGCTCGGGGTCCAAAAGTGCTGCCCGAAACTCTGACTGCGTGGCGGCCATGGCGTCACCCGACGCGCAGGGAGGCGAGCGCCGCAGCGGCGCGGTCCGCCTCGGCACGCAGTGTCTGCCAGTCGGGCACATCATTGTCCCACTCCACCAAAACCGGAGCGGGGCCAGTGCCCGCCAGCGCATGATCCAGCAGCGCCCAGACAGGCTCTGCCGCCTCACGGCCGTGGCTGTCGATCAGCAGGGGCGCGCCGTGGTCATCTTCGTCTTCATCATGCCCGCCCACATGGATCTCGCCAACCGCAGCGAGAGGATAGGCATCCAGATAGGACTGCGGTGTGTAGCCCAGATTGGTGGCGGAAATGAACACGTTGTTCACATCCAGCAAAAGGCCGCAGCCCGTGCGCCGCACCAGCTCAGCCAGGAAATCGGTCTCGGACCACGTGCTTTCGGCAAAGGCGAGGTAGCTTGACGGGTTTTCCAGCAACATGCGCCGGCCCAACGCTTCCTGCACCTCGTCGATGTGGTCGGCCACACGGGTCAGTGTCGCATCGGTATAGGGTAGGGGCAGCAGGTCATCCAGAAACTCGGCCCCGTGGGTGGACCAGGCCAGATGCTCGGAAAAGCTGGCAGGCTCCAGCCAACCAACAAGATGTTTCAACCGGTCCAGATGGTCGGGATCAAGACGGCCTTCACCTCCGATCGACAGACCCACACCGTGCACGGACATAGCGAACTCCTCGCGCAGCGCGCGCAGTTGCGCGTGCGGGCGCCCGCCGTCTCCCATGTAGTTTTCGGCATGAATTTCCAGCCACTTCACAGGGCCGGGGGCTGCGCGCAGATCGGCAAAATGCTGCGCCTTGTATCCCACACCCGGTGCTGCGGGCAGGCGAGGCGGCGTCAGGGTCGCATCTAGCATGTCGGTCCCTTCGTTGGGCGCGCAATGGCAAACGCCGGTCCCCGAAAGGACCGGCGCAGGCGTGTGACGTGCCTTATGCGGACGGCAGATCGCGGTCCAGTTCTTCCAGCGAGCCGGTGCGCGGCGTGCCGTCTGCCAGCGCGGGCAGTTCGATCTCGGCGCAGGTGCCAGCGTCCACCAGCGTCCAGGCATTGCCCTGATAGTCCACGGTCGATGTGCCGGCGCAGGTGGTGCCGGGGCCCGCGGCGCAGTCATTCTCACCGGCCAGCGAAATGCCATAGCACTTCTCTTTGCCCGCGGCCTCGGCGGTTGTAGAGGTATGAGCCGTCATTGCTGCGGCGACGGCGCCAACAATGGCAACGGATTTCATGGTCTTCGACATCTTCAAACGTCCCTTTTGGATATCGGTTACAGTTCAGTCGTGCGCTATACATAGGGCGGCTGAGGTCCAGTTTACCAGCCACGACCGCGTGTGTCACAGACCCGTTATCAGATGTTAGAAAATGGGCCGGAATCCCCGCGGATTTCGGCCCATTATTGCAATGTTCACCACAAAATATTGCAAATCCTGCGCCTACCGCAGGTCCGGTGCCGTTGCCTCGGTGCCCAAAGCCTCGGCCACATTTGCCAACGCCTGCACGCTCGTTTGCTTGTCACCAAGCCGCCGGACCGACACGGTCTTGTCCTCGACCTCGCGCGCACCAACCGCCAGGATCACCGGGACCTTGCCGACCGAATGTTCGCGGACCTTGTAGTTAATCTTTTCGTTGCGCATGTCCGCCTCGGCCCGCACGCCCCTGGCGCGCAGGGTCTCAACCACTTCGACTACATAATCATCCGCCTCGGACGTGATCGACGCGACAACCACCTGCCGAGGCGCCAACCAGAACGGCAACTTGCCCGCATGTTCCTCGATCAGGATCCCGATAAACCGCTCGAATGACCCAAGGCACGCCCGGTGCAGCATGACAGGTCGATGCTTGGCTCCGTCCGCGCCAATGTACGTCGCGTCCAGCCGCTCCGGCAGCACGAAATCCACCTGGAACGTGCCACACTGCCAATCGCGGCCAATCGCGTCGGTCAGCACAAATTCCAGCTTCGGGCCATAAAACGCGCCTTCGCCCGGGTTCATCTCCGGCTCGATCCCCGCCGCGCGGGTTGCGGTCAGCAATGCCTCTTCCGCCTTGTCCCAGACCTGGTCCGATCCCGCGCGCGTCTCAGGCCGGTCCGAGAACTTGACCGAGAAACTCTCGAACCCAAGGTCCTTGTAGATCGCCGTCAGGAATTCAATGAACTGCGCGCATTCGCTGCCGATCTGGCTTTCCTCGGCAAAGATATGGCCGTCATCCTGCGCAAACCCACGCACGCGCATGATGCCATGTAGCGCACCCGATGGCTCATACCGCGCACAGGACCCGAACTCGGCCATCCGCAAAGGCAGGTCGCGGTAGGACTTCAGCCCGTGTTTGAAAATCTCCACATGGCATGGGCAGTTCATCGGCTTCAAAGCGTTTACCGCCTTTTCCTTGGCGTGCTCCTCCTCCACCTCAACGATGAACATGTTCTCCTGATACTTCTCCCAGTGCCCGGACTTTTCCCAAAGGTTGCGGTTCACGACCTGCGGGGTGTTCACCTCGACATAGCCACCTGCATGCTGCTTGCGGCGCATGTAGTCCTGCAACTCGGTGTAGATGGTCCAGCCATTGGGGTGCCAGAACACCTGACCGGGCGCTTCCTCCTGCATATGAAACAGGTCCATCTCGCGACCCAGCTTGCGGTGGTCGCGCTTGGCGGCCTCTTCCAGCATGTTCAGATGGGCACGCAGCTTTTCTTTGCCGGTGAAGGCCACGCCATAGATACGTTGCAGCATGGCGCGATTACTGTCGCCGCGCCAATAGGCCCCCGCGATGGACATCAACTTGAACGCATCGCCCGGCACCTGCCCGGTATGCTGCAAATGAGGGCCGCGGCAGAGGTCCTGCCAGTCGCCATGCCAGTACATGCGCAACGGCTCGTCACCCGGAATGCTCTCGATCAGCTCGACTTTGTAGGGCTCGCCCCGGTCCTCATAATACTTGATCGCCACATCGCGGTCCCACACCTCGGTGCGGACGGGATCACGGGTGTTGATGATGTCCTTCATCTTCTTTTCGATCAGGCCCAGGTCTTCGGGCGTAAACGGCTCCGCCCGGTCGAAGTCATAATACCAACCGTTCTCGATCACCGGCCCGATGGTCACCTTGGTGTCGGGCCAGATCTCCTGCACAGCCCGCGCCATGATGTGCGCCAGATCGTGACGCACCAGCTCATTGGCCTGCACTTCGTCCTGCATAGTGTGAATGGCAATCTCGGCGTCGGCATCAATGCGCCACTGCAAATCCCAGTGCTGTCCGTTCACGGTCGCACTGATGGCCTTCTTTGACAGGCTCTTGGAAATGCTCTCAGCCACAGCGGCGGGGGTCACGCCCGCATCATAGGCGCGCGCATTGCCGTCGGGAAAAGTAAGGTAAATCTGGTGCTGATCTTTGGCCATATCGGCATCCTCGTCAGTTTGGCGCCCACGGAACGCCCGGTTGCTAGGGTATGTCTAGGTGCGATGTGACAGCGCCCACGGCGTCCGTCAACCCTGACCAAGCCGGAACGTCTCATTTTGTGCCCGTTGGGACGTTGCATACCAAGGCATGCTGAAAAACCGACAAAAACACGACAAAAACCGACCTTTTGTACTGGACGCAGGCGCACGAATCCTTAACTAACAGGGTGTTCACTATCGGAAACTTCTGGTCGCAAGAGGAACGCACAGTGCCCAAGTACAACAAAACCTTTGAGCTTTCGGTCGAAGACCTGGACCTGATCGAGGATGCCCTGCGCGCCTCCAAAAATGCCGCGATCAACGAAGACCTCGCTGCCAGGGCTGCCAACGAAAACGTGCGCCAAATCCACGACCTTCTGGGCCGCCTGCACAACCAAAAGACATTCTACCGTCCCGCCCAGGGCCCCTATGTGGGGGGGTGAACGCCCGTCGCTGAAAAGTGGGTTACACTTTTCAGCGTCTTCACATCCGGCATTTGTTATCCCAGCCGCGTGCTGAACCGGGGCCCTGACCCGCTGCGGCGCAAGAACCCCGCGCGCTCATAAAATCGACCTGCCTTGTGATTGTCGGGATGCGTCCCCACGGTCATATAGGCGCAGTTCTGCGCCTCCGCCTCTGATCGGCAAGCCCGCACCAGCGCTGTCCCAACGCCATTGCCCCGCGCATCGCGGCAGACAAACAGGTGATGCATATCCATGCCGCGCACCCCGAACTGCAACTGCGCCATGGGCAACAGGGCGGCATATCCCAGCAGTTGAGATCCGCCATCGGCCACCAGCACGGTGGCCCAGGGGTGCGGGCCCAACGCGTCGCGCGCCAAACGCTCTGCGTCAATGTCGGGCTGATCATCATGGCAGGCTGCCAGCCCGGCGATCATCTTTATCACTTGGGGCACATCAACCCCGGTCATCTTTCGGATTGTGATGGGCATCTCTGCCTCCTTCTCAGATACGCGCCGCGTTCGGGAAGGCAGGGATAAAAGCCGCTCGAACGCGGCTTTGGGTGTTTATGCAGGCACACCAACAGCACGCGGGATATGCGCGCCGAAGTAATAAAACTGTGCCATGCGGTTGCTCATGCGCGCACTCAAGCGGGCAAACCCGCGCCCGTCAAGGGCGCGAGGTCGCATCAGGCGGTGAAAAGCGCCCAACCCATCAAAAGGCAACACACCCAGCCGCCGGTAAAGATCAGCGGACGGCCCGGAAAACGGGCAGTGGCGGTGATGTAGCCCACGGCATGGGCCACCCGGAACGCCAGAAACGCCACGCTGGTCCACATGGTCAGCGCCGAAAACCCGTCCACCCGGTCCACCAACAAAACCAGCACGGCAAAGGGCACAGATTGCTCCAGCAGGTTCAGATGCGCACGATACGCGCGCCGCACCCAGGGGCGTTGCAGGCTTGGATCGGGCGGAATGATGAAACCATCGGGCGCATCCGCCGGGATCGACCCTTCGGGCGCAGTGTTCACGCCCACGATGTACGGTATCCAAAGGGACGCGGCCATCAGCGCCAGCACCCCGAGAATGATCAATTCAACAGGCATCGCTCAGGCCTCCTGACTGTCTATGGGGCCAATATGGGCGTCCTCACCCGTCTCCAGCCACGTCTTCAGCCCAGACGCCCAACGCACCCACCCATCGGCCACGCCTTCGCCCGGCACAGCGGGTGCGCCCAGATCGTAATGCTCGACCGTCAGACGCACAAAATCGCCTTCGGGTTTCAACAGGTACAAAACACGGCTCGCCGGGATTTTGGTCGTGGGGTCCCAATGCGGCTCGAACGTCCACTCCTGCCGGCTCTTGGGGTCCGACGACAGCAGCCGGTTGGTCAGCATGGGTGATCCATCGGGGAACAACATGGTCACCGCATCGCCGTCGCGCGTCGCCTTGCTGCACATGAAATGGTAATGCGGGATCGCATCTTCATCCAGCAGCGCGTTCCACAGCCGGTCCTGCGTGGTCTTGATATACGTCTCCATCACGAAATCGGGTTTCGACATCTCGGGGTCTCCTTCGTCTTCAAGCTGAGCTTTGAGGGTGAGTACCGCTCGTGCCGCAGGTTTGACCCGGTAGGGGTCGATCCAACGGTCAATCGCTTCCTGCAAGGGCAGGGCGTTGAGGTAGTGGTGCTTGAAGCGCCCCACCTTTTTCGTGGTGATCAGCCCGGCCTCTTCCAGCAC
>JBCDEK010000096.1:0-11028 GCA_039179785.1 Pseudomonadota bacterium
GCTGACCCCTGCGGCGCGGGCAATGTCATCAACACTCGCCCCCTCAAACCCATCGGCCATAAACACCTCCCGCGCACCCTCAAGCACCTGATCAAACTTCCGGCCCTTGCGGGTGCGCGGGAGGTGTTTATGGCCGATGGGTTTGAGGGGGCGAGTGTTGATGACATTGCCCGCGCCGCAGGGGTCAGCAAGGCGACGCTTTATAGCTATTTTCCCGATAAGCGCTTGTTATTTATGGAAGTTGCGAATGTCGAATGCGCGCGTCAGAGCCAGGCCGCAATCGACAATATCGATATGAACGCAGCCCCCCGCGATGTGCTGTGCCAGGCGGGCAAACATTTTTTGCGCTTTATCACTTCGAAATTCGGGCAGCAGATTTTTCGCATCTGCGTGGCGGAATCGGATCGGTTTCCAGAGATCGGGCGCGCGTTCTACAAGTCGGGACCTGAGCGGATGCGTGCGGAAATGAGTGAGTATTTTCAAGCCGCTATGGCGCGCGGAGAATTGAAAATAGAAGACTTCACACTGGCCGCCGATCAGTTTGGAGAGCTGTGCAAAGCTGACCTGTGGCCACGGCTGATGTTCGGCGTAATCGACAGCGTGTCGGAAGCGGATATCGACCGCGTGGTCGACGGCGCGGTCGAGACGTTTCTGGCGCGCTACGGCACTTGAGTTACGAGCAGCGCACGCGCAACACCGGAAAAGAGGTGCAGGTACGTCGCCCACCAGAGAGGCGTTAGCACCTGAAAATCAAGGGGTTTGGGCGAGTCACACCCCGTACACAATGCGTGCACACCCTGTGCACCACTGGTATGACATTTTCCGAAAATGCGCAGATTAACACAGCGCACGGTGCCGACTGTTACCAAATCGTTAAAGAACGCAGCCTAACGTTTGTCGACAATCCGAACTGCTTTGCCTTGGGACCGCGCGACGGACCCTTCGGGACCGACGGTTACCTCGACCGAGATGCCGATACTGTCCTTGATCCGGGTGGCCAAGGCGGGACCGGCGGCCTGATCCGCGCCTTCGCACAGCACGCGCATCTGATCCATACGGTCGGGTTTGGTCAGTTCGATCTGGAAATGCGGGGCGAGGCCGGGGGTGGCCATCAGGCATTCCTCGATCTGGGTGGGAAAGACATTGACGCCGCGCAGAATGATCATGTCGTCGCTGCGGCCTGTCACTTTTTCCATCCTGCGCATGGATCGGGCCGTGCCGGGCAGCAAGCGGGTCAGGTCGCGCGTGCGGTAGCGGATGATCGGAAAGGCCTCTTTGGTCAGGGAGGTGAAGACAAGTTCGCCCATCTCGCCATCTGCAACGGGCTGGCCTGTGGTCGGGTCAATGATTTCGGGGAAAAAGTGGTCTTCCCAGATGTGCAGGCCGTCTTTTGTCTCCACGCATTCCATGGAGACGCCGGGGCCAATCACCTCGGACAGGCCGTAGATGTCCACCGCGTGCATGTCGAAAGCCTGTTCAATTTCGGCCCGCATGGCGTTGGTCCAGGGTTCGGCGCCAAAAATGCCCACGTCGAGTGAAGACGCGCGGGGATCGAGGCCCTGGGCGTGGAATTCATCGAGGACCGAGAGGGCATAGGACGGGGTGACGGTGATCCCCTTGGGTTTGAAATCTTCGATCAGGCGCACCTGGCGCGGGGTCATGCCGCCCGAGATGGGAATGGTGGTGAGGCCGAGCGCATCGGCGCCCAGATGGATGCCGAGGCCGCCCGTGAAGAGGCCGTAGCCGTAGGCGTTGTGCAAGAGGTCACCGGGTTTGAGCCCAGCGGCGCGCAAGGAGCGGGCGACGACCTGCCCCCAATTGTGCAGATCGGTTTCGGTGTAGCCCACCACGGTGGGTTGGCCGGTGGTGCCGGAGGACGCGTGGATGCGTTTCACCTGATCCCGTGGGACAGCGAACATGCCAAACGGGTAGTTGGCGCGCAGGTCCTGTTTGGTGGTGAAGGGAAATTTGGCAAGATCGGCGAGCGACGTTAGGTCATCCGGGTGGATGCCTGCGGCGTCAAAGGCCGTCTTGTAATGCGGGACTTGGGTGTAGGCGTGGCGCAGCGACCATTTCAGACGGTCGAGTTGCAGCGCCTCAATCTCGTCCCGGCTGGCGATTTCGATGGGGTCTAGCGTGCTGCGGTCTGGGGTGAGGTCTTTCATGTCAGTTCCTCGTCGAAATGGGTACCGGAGATGGTGCGCGAGAGGCCGCGGAAGAGGGCGATCTGGCGGCCGTTGTTGCCGGTGATGGTCACGTCATAGGTGCCGGAACGGCCCTGTCGGGCGGTTTCAGTCGCGGCGGCGGTCAGGGTTTCGTCGGGCTGGCCGGGGGCGAGATAGGTGATCTGGTTTTGCTGTGCGACGGCGATCAGATTGTACGTGTTGCAGGCAAAGGCAAAAGCGCTGTCGGCCAGTGCAAAGATCATGCCACCATGACACATGCCGTGCCCGTTCAGCATATCAGCGCGCACGGTCATGGTCAGCGTGGCAGTGCCGGGACCGATCTGGGTGATGCGCATGCCAAGGGCCTGACTGGCCTGATCCGTGGCCCACATGGCATCTGCGCAGCGTTGCGCCCGCTCCTGCGGTGTCATCGCATCCTCCCCATGCGTTTCAGACTGACGGGACAGTGCCGATATTTTGTAACGCTTTCAAGCGTGATGGTATGGCTCTTGAAATTGTGAGCGGGGCGCGCGAGTGTTGGGTATGACGTTTCAGACGCCTCCCCCCTCAAATCTACGCGAAATGCCCAACCCTCAGGTGGCGTTTCATCGCACCGAACTGTCGGTGATCCTGTCGCTTTACGGGCGCATGGTGGCGGCGGGCGAGTGGCGGGATTACGGGATTTCCTGTTTGCGCGATGTGGCGGTGTTTTCGGTGTTTCGCCGGACGGCTGAAAACCCGATTTACCGCATAGAGAAGCGGCCCAAGCTGCGCGGTAAGCAGGGGATGTATGCGGTGATCGGTATCGATGGGCAGGTGCTGCGCCGGGGGCAGGATTTGAAGACTGTCCTGCGGGTGTTGGAGCGGAAACTGATCCGGGCAGTAGAGTGATCTGATTGTCCGCTGGCGCGGGCGCGATTTATCTTTTCTGACGAGGGGGCTGTCTGCCCCCTCGTCGTCATTGTCGCTCGGACCAATGGCGCAGCAATGGCGACCCCCCGAGAGTACTTTTAGCCAGAAGAAGAGGGGCGTTTGTGGCTGGTGATGTCGCCGTTGCCATGCGCCCTGATGCGGTTGGCGGCGGTGGCAATGGGCTCTTCGACCAAGGACATGTGGTGGGCGTTGGCGTGGATCATATGAGTGGCAGAGGTGACGAGGGCGACGTGGCCTTTCCAGAACAAGAGGTCGCCGGGGCGGTAAGGGCCGGGGGCGTCCGGGAAGGCGGCTTCCTGCTGGTCGCTGTCGCCGGGGCATGGGGTGCCCGCGGTCGTGAGGGCGATTTGGGTGAGCCCGGAGCAGTCGATGCCTGCGCGGGTGTTGCCGCCCCAGAGGTAGGGAGTGCCGAGGAACAGGCGGGCGGTTTCGATGGGGTCGGCGCTGTGGGGGAGCGGGGAGAGCTGTGCTTTGGGCACGTGGCCCAGCGCGGTTGCGATGAAGTCGGGCGTGTCGGTTTGGGCCGTCAGTTTGGCGCCGAATGTGAGGGTGGCGGTTTCGCGGGATTTGATATTTGCCTGTTCATAGGCGTGGGCGGCGGGGGCCGTAACGATGTGGGTGGGCGTGGTGACGGGGCCGATGGTTGCGGCGGGGACGAAGCCCACATAGCCATCGAGGTCGGCGCGGATATAGGCGTGGTTGTCGGTGTGGCCCAGCACCGTGACGGTTGCGCCTGCGATCAGTTGGCGGTCGCGGGGGCCGTTTGGGCGCGCGAGAAGGTCGGTGTGGGGGACGACGATCTGGCCCGGTGTGGTGCCGTCGACCAGATGCGGGTCGGGCGTGGTTCGGCGGTCGGTCACAGGTAGAGCATCTCTGGCAGGGCGGCGAGCAGGGCGCGGGTGCCCTGGCCCACGCCGCCCTTGGGTCGGGCGGGGGCATCGCTGGGCTGCCAGCCGTAGATGTCGAAATGCATGTAGGGGGCTGTGTCTACAAAGCGGCGCAGGAACAGGGCGGCGGTGATGGAGCCGGCAAACCCGCCCTTGGGCGCGTTGTCGAGATCGGCGATGCCGGGTTCGATCATCGCCTCGTAAGGGGTGTGGAAGGGCATGCGCCAGACCGGGTCGGCAGTGGCGGTGGAGGCCGCTTCGAGCGCCGCGGAGAGCGGTGCGCCGTCGGTGTAGTAGGGCGCAAGGTCGGGGCCGACCGCGACGCGAGCGGCACCCGTGAGGGTGGCCATGGAGATGATGAGGTCAGGGGTGTCCTCGTCCGCGAGCGCGAGGGCGTCGGCGAGCACCAGCCGTCCTTCGGCATCGGTGTTGTTGATTTCGACAGTGAGGCCCTTGCGGCTGGTCAGGATATCCTGGGGGCGGAAGGCATTGGCGGAGACGCTGTTTTCCACCGCCGGGATCAGGACACGCAGTTGAAGGGGTAGACCGGTGGCCATGATCATATGCGCAAGGCCAAGCACGGCGGCGGACCCGCCCATGTCTTTCTTCATCAGGCCCATGGACGCACCGGGTTTGAGGTTGAGCCCGCCAGTGTCAAAGCACACCCCCTTACCCACGAGCGTCAGTTTCGGGCCGCGGTTGCCCCAGCTCATGTCGATCAGCCGCGGCGCGCGGTCGGCGGCGCGGCCCACGGTGTGAATGAGGGGGAAGTTCTTAGTCAGCAAGTCTTCGCCGGTGGTGACAGAGACCTCAGCACCGAATGCGGTGGCCAGATCGCGCGCGGCCTGTTCGAGATCGGGGGGGCCCATGTCAGAGGCGGGCGTATTGATCAGGGTGCGGGTGAGCGCCTCGCCCGCAGCGATGGCTTCGAGCCGCGCGGCATCAATGCCGTCAGGCGCAACCAGTTGCGCGCCCAAGGCGGGCTGATGCTTGTAACGGTCAAACCGGTAGCCCGCGAGAAGCCACCCGAGTGCCTCGGTTTCGAGCGTGTCGCGGGACAAGTCTGATGCAAGCCGATAACTGCCCGCGGGCAGTTTGGCCGCCGCGGCTGCAACAGCAAAACGACCGCGCGCCCGCGATGTTTCGGAGCCGTAGCCGATAACCGCCTGCTGGCCATCCGGCAGCAAAAGGGCCTGCCCGATGGCGCCGGTGAAACCGTGGGCCTTGGCCCAGTCCCCAACGGAGTCTGACTGTTCGGACAACCAATCCGGGGTCGCGGCGTCGTCCAGCAGATGAACAGTCCGGGTAGTTTCATCCGGGGTGGCAAAGCTGAGCGTCATGGGAGAGGTCCTGCGGTATTGGGTGCCGCAGAGCCTAGCCTGTTTGCGTGTCACCGCAAGTGGAAGCGATATCAGATCTTGATGTCTTGCAGGTCCCAGATCGCGGTCAGGGATTCCTCGCCCGTGCGCAGCAAACGCCCTACGGTTGCGGCAATGGCCACCTGATCACCGCTTTCGGTGCAGGACACGACATCCTTGGCCACACGGGCCAACACATCCATCCCGATCTGATCCGCAATTGCGATCAGAGATTTGGCCGACCGGCGCAGATCCTCCAGCTCGCCCTTGCGGTAGAGCCGGTCACAATGTGCCATGCGCAGGGCCAATTCCTCCATCGCGCGGCATACGACATCTTCGGCATTCACGGGGTCCATTTCCCCGTAAAGCGCGTGCAGCCGGTCATGGTTGACCTGCACGGATTCGCGCAATTGAATTTGTGTTACTGTCGACAAAACGTCACCTCTGTTCACCCAAAACTTGATCCGCCCCCACGGCTTGCGTCAGATGTAGGTCAAGACCCTTCCCAAATCGTTATGCCGGGCTGGTCTTTTCACTCGAATTTGCCGCGAAATGGCGATAATCACCGCGGCTAACGGAGACAGGGACGAAGACCGGGGACGCATAATGCACAGGATGAAGCCGCTTCCGAGCTTTCTTTTGCAGCGCTATCAGGGGTGGAAGGCGACGACTTATGCCGAAAACAGCGCGTGGTATCAGCGACTTGCCACAGAAGGGCAGCGCCCGCGCGCAATGGTGATTTCGTGCTGTGACAGCCGGGTGAATGTCACGTCGATCTTTGGCGCGGATCAGGGCGAGTTCTTTGTCCATCGCAACATTGCCAACCTCGTGCCGCCCTATGAGCCGGATGGCGAGCATCACGGGACGTCGGCGGCGGTGGAATACGCGGTGAATGTGCTGAAAGTCGCGCATCTGGTGGTGCTGGGCCATTCCCGCTGCGGCGGCGTGCAGGGCTGCATCGACATGTGCGAGGGCCGCGCGCCCGAACTGGAGGAAAAGGGCAGTTTCGTGGGACGGTGGATGGATATCCTGCGCCCGAAATTCCCGGAAGTGGCCGATATTGAGGTGCCAACGTCCAAGGCCGAGCGGCTCGAGCAGTTGGCGGTTGTGACGTCGATGGAAAATCTGATGTCCTTCCCCTTTGTCGAAGAACGCGTGAACAACGGATCGCTCAGCATCCATGGGCTGCGCATGGACATCGAAAACGGCGGGCTGAGCCAATTCATGGGCAAAACGCTCGACTTCCAGCCGGTCTAGGCGACCGACCCAAGGGGACAGATGTGGACCAGATCCTGAGCCTTGCGGCGACAAACCTGTTGTCGCCCATTATCCTGAGTTTTGCGCTAGGCGTGGCCGCGGCGCTGGCCCGGTCCGACCTGAACATTCCCGAAGCGGTGGCCAAGGGCATGTCGATCTATCTGCTCTTTGCCATCGGCTTTAAGGGCGGGGTGAGCGTGGCCGATCACGGGATCGACGGCACGCTGGCCGCATCCTTGCTGGCCGGGATTGTGCTGTCCGCAGCCCTGCCCATCGTGGCCTTTGGGCTGTTGCAGGTGATGGGTAACCTGAGCCGGTTGGATGCGGCAGCGGTGGCGGCGCATTACGGCTCGATCTCGATCGTGACCTTTGTGGCGGCGTCGTCGGTTCTGGAAGGCAGCGGGATTGCGTCGGAAGGGTATATGGTGGCCGTGGCCGCGGCGATGGAGGCGCCTGCCATCCTGTCCGCGTTGTGGCTGATTTCCCGGGGCGGGGACAGTCGGCGGATGGACCCAGAGCTGTTGCGCGAGATCATGTTGAACGGGTCGATTGTGCTGCTTGTGGGCAGTTTTCTGATTGGCTGGGTCACCGGGGTCGAGGGGCTGGCGAAGATCAGCGCCTTTATCGTATCGCCGTTCCAGGGTGTGCTGTGCCTGTTCCTTTTGGATATGGGCCTGGTCGCCGGGCGCGGGCTGCGCGGCGGGTCCGGTGTGTTGAAGCCCGGTGTGCTGACCTTTGGCGTGCTGATGCCGCTGGTGGGGGCCACCTGCGGCTGCCTGGTTGGGCTCCTGTTGGGCGTAAGCACGGGTGGTGTGGCGCTGTTCATGGTGCTGTCGGCCTCGGCCAGTTACATCGCCGTACCTGCCGCGATGCGCGTGGCGCTGCCCGAGGCGAACCCGTCCATCTATTTGACCCTGTCGCTTGGGGTCACCTTTCCATTCAACCTGACGCTGGGTATTCCGATCTATGTGGCTGTCGCCAGCGCCCTGACCGGAGGATAGAGCCATGCAGACGCACCAGGCCAAGCGGGTCGCCATCATCATCGAGCAGGTCATGCAAAGCCGCCTGACCGACGCGTTGTCGGGAGCGGGTGTCACCGGGTGGAGCATATTGCCTGTGCTGGGCGGGTCGGGCCGGTCCGGCGCCTGGAGCCGCGAGGGGCAAGTGAGCCGGGGCACCGGCATGGTGCAGGTGATTTGCATCATCCGGCCCGAGCGGCTGGAAGAGATGCTGGACGCCGCCTTTGCTGTGGTGGAGCGGCATATCGGCGTTGTCACGGTCAGTGACTGCGAAGTGCTGCGGGCCGAGCGGTTCTGAAGGGAAAAAGGGCGACACCTCCCCAGGAAGTGCCGCCCTGACCACTCGTTACCCCACAATCCCGCGCGCCACTCACCCCATTCACTGGTTCCTTCATCGCGCGGGTATCTTTTGTGGTTTTGCCACGATTCACGCCTGTGACGCTGATGGGTCACCCACGACCCCGATCAACCTGAAAACGTGTTGGATGCGGCGTTCTGCCGAGGGCATGCGCAAGCCGCGCCCGTGCCCTGTGCCGCGCAGGTTATGGCCACGGTGGCCATGGTGTATACGCGACGGTCGGCCTGATGGAGACCGATGCGAGAGGTATCGCAGGTTGACCTTACCAATTCCTTGCCAGAGGCACGGCGGCTGTTAATGACTATCGCGGTTTTGGATTTTTGTTTTGACAATCAAAACTTTGCGCAAGACCGCCAGATGTCTAAAACTCGATTCACCCTCGATCATGCGGGGTACGCCGATGACATCAGCGCAGCACCTTGTCCTCGGGCCACGTCATGCTGGTGTCGATTTGAATGGTCTGCGTGTCGCCAGGCTCAAGGGCAAGCTGCCATTCAAGAATGCCGCGATGATCATCAACAGCCGCATCGTCGGGTGTCGGCGACGCAGACCATTCAATCACCAGGTCTTCTTGCTCCGAAAAAGGCACGGCGTCGCGCACGGCCACGTCCCAGGCCCGATCTGTCAGGTTTTCGACCTCGATCCGAACGGCCTGGGTTTCTTCGTTCGAGCGGGTGATGATGCCCCGGTCACCCTCGTTTCGGTCGAGGACCGTGCGGGTCAGGCGTAGGCCGTCGATGCGGCCAAAAAAGACGTCGGCGTCGGCGTTCGGGGGCAGGGTTTCCATCTGGGTGCCGCCCACGAGTTGCGCGCCTACATACAAAAGCGCGCGGCCGGGCAGCAGGATTTCTGGGGTGGTATTGGTGATCTTGGCGAGGCGAAAGGCGGTGTCGTCCGAGCGCGGAATGGCAAGGGCGCTCAGCTTGGCGTCCATCGTGAGGGTATCGAGCGCGATTTGCAGATCCTCGCTGCGCGCCCTGATCGTCACGGGAGTCGGCAGCACGTAGGTGACGCCGACGCCACCGAAATTGGCGGCGGCGGTTTCTTCCACGATTACAGGTGCTTCAATGATCGGTTCGGCTGCACCCATGACGCTGTCGGCCTGCAGCCGGGACACCTCGCGTTTTGGCTGCACGGGATCTTCGATCCGGCGACGTTGCGGCCAGAGGCGGCTGGGTTCGGATTGGGCAAAGGGGTCGAGCGTGGACAGAGTCAGTTGGACATCGGTCCAGTCTTCGTTTGTGAATTGCGAAATGAGTGCGCTGCGCGCGATCGAGAGCGAGGTGTCATCAATCAGGGCGATGTCATAGATCGGCTCCCAATAGACGTTCCCGGTCAGGTAGGACAGATCGAGTGTTGCCGTGGCATCTGCGGGCACGTTGACAGTCAGAGCGAGGGTCGCGGGGGCATCATTGGCCGGTGTGACCGCATCCAGCGCAGCCTGCGCCTGCGCCACGGCAAATTCCAGATCGGTCCTGTCACGTCGCATCTGCCGCGCTTCGGCCTCGGCGGCACGCATCGCAGCGCGGGCGGCGGTGCCATCGCTGGCGATCAACTGCCCGATGGCGCGCAGGATGTCGACATCCGTGGCGGCATCTTCGGGAATGGTGAGACCATTCAGAAACGCAATTTGGTCCTGTGCCGCCTGAGCCGATGCAAGCGTCAGTGCAATCCGGTCGTCGAGGTCGGCCAAGGCTTCGGTTGCGCTGTCCAGTGCCGATTTGGCCGCCAGCCAGTCAGGCGTACGGGGTGCGCGGTAGGGTTGGTCAGGCTTCTGGATCCAGTTGCGCGCCGCGAGGGTCGCCCCGCCCAGGCGGATATCGATGGCGTCAAGCGACAGGTCCGGGTCCATGTCGCGCAGTTCCAGCCGGTGCTGGCCCGCGGGCAAGTCGACGGTTGCATTGCGCGACACCAGCGCACCTTGGGCGTAGATCGTTGCGACAATTGGCGGGGCCTGCACAACAAATGTGTCGGCGACAGCAGGCAGCGGCAAAAGGGCGAGGATCGGGGCAAGGCGCATGGGTGATCTTTCCGGGCTTGTTGTGCAAGCATCGTGGCGGGCCACACGCGGAGTTGAAAGGGGAATTTCTGGAATTCCATCTCTGTCTGCAACGAACGTTTAACCAATCGGCTGCAATCTGCGCCTATGTCATTTGAACGGGTTGAGGTCCGGCTGCCGGACAGTTTGCTTGCATCGGCGCGCGCTTTGGCGGCGTCGCAAGATATCACACTGGGGCAACTTGTACGATCGGCCTTGGATGGGGAAATTCGCCGGGCCAAGCCGAAGACGCGCAATTGCGCGGATGAGGCGCTCGTTGCGCGCTTGCAGCGGCGCCTCGCTGCAGACATCGCGTCGGCGACGTCCTGGGCACATTTGGATCGGATTTTGAGGACGCACGGCTTCAGCCTGCGCCCGGCGGGCGGCGGGTTGACGCTGCACGATGCGCACGGGACGCGGTTGTGCAAAAGCTCTGAACTTGGGTTCGGTTACGCCCGTCTGGTCAAACGCTTCGGCGCTGCGATGCCGGGCCACCCGCATCGGATGGCCCATCTTTTGAACGCAAAACCGCCCGTACAGCACGCGGACGACTTTGACGTGATCGAGCCGTTCTAGCCCTTTTTCAGGATGCGCTGACCTAGCACTTCGGCAATCTGCACGGCATTCAGGGCCGCGCCCTTGCGTAGGTTGTCCGACACGCACCAGAAGTTCAGCCCGTTGTCGATGGTGCTGTCCTGGCGGATGCGGCTGATGAATGTGGCAAAGTCGCCCACACATTCGATGGGTGTGACATAGCCACCGTCCTCGCGCTTGTCGATCACCATGATGCCCGGCGCTTCGCGCAGGATGTCGCGCGCTTCGTCCTCGTCCAGGAAGTCCTCAGTCTCGATATTCACGGCCTCGGAATGACCTACGAAGACCGGCACACGCACGCAGGTGGCCGTAACCTTGATAGACGGATCCACGATCTTTTTCGTCTCGGCGACCATCTTCCACTCTTCCTTGGTCGAGCCGTCGTCCATGAAGCTGTCGATATGCGGGATCACGTTGAA
>JBCDEK010000005.1:0-78454 GCA_039179785.1 Pseudomonadota bacterium
CCCCCCCCCCCCGGCCGTGTTCGGCGTGTTAAAACCGGCGTTTTTCCCCCCCAAACCCCCCCAACCCCCCCCCAACCCAACCCGGGGGGGGGGTTTAACCCCCCCCCCCCGCTCCGTTCATCTCGCCTCTACGCAGGTCTGTTACTCGGTCGGACCGAGTGCATTCAGACATTTCAGGATGTCGATGGCATAGGCCAGCTGGTAATCCTCTTCCCGCAATTCAGCGGCGGCCTCGGCCTTGGCACGATCCGCTTCGATCTGCTTGATCTGATCTTCGCTCAGCGAATCATTGTCCAGGCTGCCCCGCAGATCGCCCTCAGACCGTGGCCCGATAGCGCTTGCGGCCCCCTCTTCTTCCTCTTCCACAGGACGGCGGCGCGGCTGTTCCACAACAATGTCCGGGCTCACGCCCAGCGCCTGAATCGACCGGCCCGACGGCGTGTAATAGCGCGCCGTGGTCAGGCGCATCGCGCCATCCCCGCGCAGCGGCATCACCGTCTGCACCGACCCTTTGCCAAAGCTTTTGGTGCCCACGACAATGGCCCGACGGTGATCCTGCAAGGCCCCCGCCACGATCTCCGAGGCCGACGCCGACCCGCCGTTGATCAGTACGACAATGGGCTTTCCTTCAGCCAGATCACCCGGTGTCGCGTTGAACCGATCGCCATCGGCGGGGTCACGTCCTCGGGTCGAAACGATCTCGCCCTCTTCCAGAAACGCATCCGACACGCGGATGGCCTGGGTCAGCAAACCCCCGGGATTGTTACGTAAATCCAGCACAAAGCCATTCACGGCATCCATGCCGCCTAAGGCCTCAACCTCTTCTTCCAGCTTGGTCATGAGGTTTGGCGTAGTCTTGTCGTTGAAGGTCGTCACCCGCAGCACGACCGTCTCGCCCTGGGTCCGGCTGCGCACAGCCTGCAGCTCGATCGTGTCACGAATGATCGACACGTCAAAAGGCTCGACCTCGCCTTCACGCACCACCGTCACGATGATCTCGGACCCGACCGGCCCGCGCATCCGGTCCACCGCCTCGTCCAGCGTCAGGCCCAGCATCGACTCACCGTCGACATGGGTGATGAAGTCCCCGGCCTCGATCCCGGCCTCGGCGGCGGGGGTCGAATCGATGGGCGACACCACCTTGATAAAGCCTTCTTCCTGCGTGACCTCGATGCCCAAACCGCCAAACTCACCGCGTGTCTGCACCTGCATCTGCGCAGCATCATCGGGTGACAGATAGCTCGAATGCGGATCAAGCGAGGTCAGCATTCCGTCAATCGCCGCCTCGATCAGTTCGCCCGGCTCGACCTCTTCCACATACTGGCTGCGGATACGTTCAAAGATATCACCGAACAGGTCCAATTGCTCGTAAACCGTTGCATTCGAAGCCTTTTCCTGCGCTAGAAGTGGCCCCGCGATCTGCGTCGTCGCGACAACGCCCGCCACCGTTCCGCCCAACGCGGCCATCACGAATTTCTTCATTCTTGCTTATCCATCCTGTTCAGTGCTGAACCATTCAAGCGGGTCCATTGGCACATTATTCTCTCTTACCTCTATATAGAGCGTTTCCGAGCGCTCAGCGCCACCCCCTTCACCACCTGTTGAAGCAGCATCTGATGCAGGAAGCCCCCCCATCAAGCCCAAGGGCGTGTCAGCAGCAATGATCTGCCCGGTTTCGCCATAGCTGACGGCCATCCCCGCAAGAATGATCAGCGTGCCGGGGCGGGGTTCAAGAATCGTGACCGCGCCGAAATCCAGCAGCGGTCCGACATAGCGCAGCGTGGCAGCCGTGGGCGACGTCACAAGCGTCCCCGGTCGGGTCGCCAGCAAGATGCCGGGCCGCGTGATGCCAGCGGCATCCGGCTCATTCGCCTGGCGCAATATCACCCCACGGGCGGGCATCGGGAACGACCCGATCAGGTCATCGATACTGGGCGGGGACCAGCCCGCATCGCCCTCGGCGATCCCGGACAAACCACTTGAAAACGCGTCCAAAGTCTCGGCCGATGCAATCAGAATGGCGGTGCGCACAGGGTCTTCGGTAAAGCGCTGCGGCAGGTCCGTCCGCTCGGCCATCGCCTGGTTCAGGTCCGACCGAGCGGTCTGCACCTCGGACAACCCGGTCTGAAGCTGAGCCGCCGCCTGTTCCTGAAGAATGCGCAGATTTTCCACCTCGCTCAGGTCTTGCCGCAACTGAGCCGCCCGCTGGTTCAGGGCAGGCGTCAGTTCCGCCAGCAACATCCCCGCCCGCGCTGTGCCATTCGGGCCACCCGGATGCAGAAACGCCGCAGGAGACTGGCCGGGGGACAGCGTCTGCAGCACGGCCACAAGCTGGCCAATCTCGGCATCGCGCGATTGCAGTTGCGCGCGCAACTGCGCCTCGCGGATCGCAGCGCGGCGCAGACCGGACCGCATCGCCGACAGCCCCGCCTCATAAGCATGCACCGTGTCCGTCAGCGCCCTCACACGATCCCGCGCCCTTTCAGCCTCCGACAGACGAACGGAGGCGGCCTCAAGCTGGGCGCCCGCCTCACGGGCGAGGGCACCCGCATCGTCCAGCGCGGACGCGGGCAGCGCCAAAAGGCACAGACACAGGGCCGCAATCCACCTCATTCGATCAGATTTTCACCCGTCATTTCAACCGGTTGCTCCAGCCCCATCAGGTGCAGAAGCGTGGGTGCCAGATCGGCCAAGCGTCCGCTTTTCAGCGTGCCTTCCGCCCCAATCAGCGCAACGGGCACCAGGTTGGTGGTATGCGCGGTATGCGGCGCGCCGGTCTCGGGGTCGATCATCGTTTCGCAATTGCCGTGATCCGCCGTCAGGATCATCGCGCCACCCGCCTTTTCCAGCGCAGGCAACACGCGGCCCAGCCCGGTATCCACCGCCTCACAGGCCGCAATGGCCGCGTCCAGATCGCCGGTATGACCCACCATATCCGGGTTGGCATAGTTCACTACAATCAGATCATAGCCCTCTTCGACGGCCGCGATGAACTTGTCCGTCACTTCGACCGATGACATCTCGGGCTGCAGATCATAGGTGGCGACCGAGGGCGATTTGGGCATGGCGCGGTCCTCACCCTGCTCCGGCTCTTCCTCACCTCCGTTCAGGAAAAAGGTCACATGCGGGTACTTTTCGGTCTCGGCCAAACGGAACTGGCGCAGCCCCGCCCTGGCCACCCAAGCCCCTAGCGTGTTCACGATTTCGGGCTTGGGATACACCGTGGTCATATAGGCTTTGTGGTCTTCGGAGTAATCCGCCATGCCCATCAGTCCAGCCCAATCCGGGCGTCCGTCGGGTGCAAAGGCGTCAAAGCCCGGATCACCCAGTGCCGCCATGATCTCGCGCGCGCGGTCCGCCCGGAAGTTCAGGCAGAACAGCCCATCGCCATCCTTGGCGCCCTTGTACCCGTCCATCACGGCTGCGGGGATGAACTCGTCGGTCTTGTCGTCGTCATAGGCGGCTTCGATGGCCGCCTGCGCCGTCTCGACGATGCGTCCCTCGGCCCGCACCATCGCGGCAAAGGCACTTTCGACCCGGTCCCAGCGGTTGTCACGGTCCATGGCGAAATAGCGCCCGGTCAGGGTCACCACCCGCGCGCCTGCAGGCAGGTCATCGTTCAACTGCTCAAGATAGCCCAGCGCGGACTTGGGGGGCACGTCACGCCCATCCGTGATCGCGTGGATCACGACCGACAGGCCCGCATCGGTACAGGCCTTCGCCGCAGCAATCATGTGATTGATATGCCCATGCACGCCGCCATCGGACAGCACGCCCATCAGATGCGCCCGGCCACCGGCGTCTTTGATGACGTTGATCCAGTTGACCAAACGTGCATTGCGGAAAAAGCTGCCATCCTCGATCGCCAGATCAATCTGCCCCAGATCCATCGCCACGACCCGGCCCGCACCGATATTGGTGTGCCCAACCTCGGAATTGCCCATCTGCCCGCGCGGCAGGCCGACATCGGGGCCATGGGTGATCAGGGTCGCGTGGGAACACGTGTCCATGATGCGGTCGATGGTCGGCGTTTGGGCCAGCTTGGGTGCGTTGCCCTCATCCTCGTCACGCAGGCCCCAGCCATCCATGATACACAAAACGACGGGTTTGGGTGGTGCCATCTCGGGGTCCTTCCGGTGTGTCGCAAGCGTTCTACCCCGCGGCCCGGACATTGGAAAGAACGCTTGCGCGCACATTGCGAACCGGTAGGCTCTGCCCCTGACAAGGGAGCGTGCAATGGCCGAATACATACTGGTGCACCTGAACGCGGTGCGACCCGTTGGCCCCTTCAGCGCCCATCATCTGCACGCGCAGTATTTCTTCTCCCAACTGCCGCTGGTCTTTGCCCGCGCCAAGGCAGATGACGGGCTGTTCTGGCACAACCACTGCGCCCGCCTGCCCAACGGAAGATATGGCGAGATGAGCGATCTGCTGAGCCTGCAAACGGACCGGACTGAGGACAACTTTCACATTCTCACCATGGCGGGCTGGCGCGACGAACAGGCCATGCACCATTTCACTTATCGCGACGAGTTGCACCGCGAAGGCATGAAAACGCTGCGGGATTGGGTCGACCGGTCCGAGGGGCCAACCATGGTTCTGTGGTGGGCGAAAAAAGGCGCGCGCGTTGCGCTCGATGACGGCTGGTCCAGATTGCAAGCGTTGCGCAGCGACGGCCCCAGTGAAAGCGCGTTCACGCTGCAAAACCGCTTTCCCCGTCCCGCCTGACACGCACGAAGGCGCAGCATTCGGGTCGATGCGCAGTTCCCTGCCGCGCTACGGTACAGGCGAAAGGAGACCCCCCATGCCCACCTTCACCGCATTGCCAACCGACCTTGTTGCCGCTTACCGCGCGGGTGCCCCCGATGCCTTTGGCAACCTGCCCGAGCGCCAAGTGTCTCACGGCACCGGCAACCCCTGCCGCCACTGCTTGCGCAACATTCCCGACGGCGCAGCAATGCTCGTTCTGGCCCACAAGCCATTCGAGGGCACGCACCCCTATGCCGAAGTCGGACCTATCTTTCTGTGCGCCGAAAACTGCCCCCGCGGTGGCGGACCTGACTTGCCAGACATCATGACCACATCGCCCGACTATTTGATCAAGGGATATTCGAGCGACGACCGCATCGTCTACGGCACCGGCGCTGTGACGCCCACCCCCGACATCACGGACAAGATCGCGGCCATTTTCGCCGATCCAGAGGTCGCTTATATCCACGTCCGGTCGGCCCGCAACAACTGTTACCAGTTCCGTATCGACCGCGACGGGTAGCCCCTTGTCTGCCCTGCCGCCTTGGCCCATAAACGCGGGCGCACATCCCCGAGCCAAGGATACGGACAATGCCCATCGACGCCCCCGAAACCAAGACAGTCCACACCCACCGCGTGGCCTGTGACGGGGGTGAAGGCGCGCTGGGACATCCCCGCGTCTGGCTGCAAATTCCCGAAGACACCGGTTGGGTCGAGTGCCCCTATTGCGACTGCAAATACGTCTACGAAGACAAGGCAGACGCCTAACAAACTCAGTCGTCAATCACCTGGCGGATCAGCGCATCCACCTGCGCCTGAACACGTGCGTTGGCCTGTTCGATCTTCTCAGATAGCTCCCTGATCTCTGTCGCGATGATGGCAAAGCCACGGCCCTGTTCCCCCACATGCGCCGCCTCAATCGACGCGTTGATGGCGATCAGACCCACGTTCTGCGATATCTCACTGATTTCGTGTAGGGCGTTGCGGGCATCTTGACCTGTCTGGGTTGCAGTGGTGCGCCGCGCGACCCGGTCGGAATGCAGATCAGCGCTCAGCCGATTGACCAGCTTGGCAAAATGCGCATTGAACTCGCCCGCGGCAAAGCGGGTCAACGCGCGCAGCTGCTCTGTCCTCATGGTGCGCAGTTCGAACTGGCGCACCACATCCGTCACCGCCGCAACAAAGCGGCGCATCACCTCCACGCTGTCGGGCAAATCCTCCACCGTGCGGCGCAACCAGGCCAGCGCGTCTGCATCAATGCCACGCTCGGCTTGCGCCCCCGCCAACAGGCGGACCCCGGAATGCGCCCCCGGCATGGCGCGCTGGATCCCCTCGATGCACTTCTGGTGATCCTCTTCCGTGTCAAACAGCAGCCCCGCCGCGCAATACAACGTCGCCCGCGCGCAATGCGAGCGGATCATGTCAACGGCGCGCAACAATTCGATCCGTGCCGCAATCCCGGTGGCCCCGGACTGCTGGCCCAATACATCTGTCACATCGCCCAAACGATTCATCGCTGTCATGGCATCGTTTTGGCAAAACAGCGTTAACAAAGGTTTGTGCTTTCCCCCCTTTCGGGATTCGTGGCACATCACTTGGGCACGACAACACCAAGGGGGCGGTTCACATGGCGTTTGGTAAGGGATGTCACCTGCATCTGATTGATGGCTCGGCCTTTATCTTCCGCGCCTATCACGCGTTGCCGCCGCTGACGCGCAAGTCTGACGGGTTACCCATCGGGGCGGTGTCGGGCTTTTGCAACATGCTGTTCAAGTATGTCGAGGGGAACCACGGCCCCGACGCGCCCACCCATGTGGCCGTGATCTTTGACAAGGGCAGCCACACGTTCCGTAATGACATGTACGACCAGTACAAGGCCAACCGCGAGGCGATGCCCGAGGACCTGCGCCCGCAAATCCCGCTGACCCGTGACGCCACCGAAGCCTTCAACATCGCCTGCAAAGAGAAAGAGGGTTATGAGGCCGACGACATCATAGCCACCCTCGCCGTGCAGGCCCGTGCCGCCGGGGGCCGCTGCACCATCATCAGTTCCGACAAGGACCTGATGCAGCTTGTTGGCGACGGAGTCGAAATGCTGGATGCCATGAAGAACTCGCGCATCGACCGCGACGGTGTGTTTGACAAGTTTGGCGTTTACCCTGACCGCGTGGTGGATGTGCAGGCACTGGCGGGCGACAGCGTCGACAACGTGCCGGGTGCGCCAGGGATCGGCATAAAAACCGCTGCTTTGCTGATCAATGAATATGGCGACCTTGATGCCCTTCTGGAACGCGCCGACGAGATCAAGCAACCCAAGCGCCGCCAGACCCTGATCGACCACGCCGACCAGATCCGCCTGAGCCGTGACCTTGTGCGGCTGGATGAGAACACGCCGCTGGACTTCACCCTCGACGACCTCGAAGTGCAGGACGCCAACCCGGAAAAACTCATGCCCTTTCTGGCCGAAATGGAGTTCCGTACCCTCACCAAGCGCATCGCCGACCAGCTTGGCGTCGAAGCGCCGGAGATCAAGGAACCCAGCGCCCCGGAAGCGCAGGATGCCCCCGAAGCGCCCAATTTCGAGGATAGCACATATGAACACGTCCAGACTGCCGACGACCTGCAAACATGGATTGACCTGATCTATGAACGCGGCTGGGTCGCCGTCGATACCGAAACCACCGGCCTCAACGAAATGATCGCCGATCTGGTGGGCATTTCCCTTGCTGTGAACCCCGGCCACGCCTGCTACATCCCTCTCACGCACAAGCAGGGCGGGGATGATCTTTTTGGCTCCGACGATCTGGCTGAAGGGCAAATGCCGCTGGACACAGCGCTTGAGATGCTCAAGCCCGTGCTCGAAGACGACAGCATCGTCAAGATCGGCCAGAACATGAAATACGACGCCAAGATATTCGCGCGTCTGGGCATCCACGTGGCCCCAATCGACGACACCATGCTCTTGTCCTATGCGCTGCACGGTGGGCTGCACAACCATGGCATGGACACGTTGTCGGAACGCTATCTTGGGCACACGCCAATCCCGATCAAGCCGCTGCTAGGCTCCGGCAAATCAGCAAAAACCTTCGATCAGGTGCCGCTGGAAGACGCGGTGCGGTATGCCGCCGAAGACGCCGATATCACCTTGCGCCTGTGGCAACTGCTGCAACCTCAACTGCACCGCACGCAAGTCACGCGCGTTTACGAAACGCTAGAGCGGCCAATGGTGCATGTACTAGCGCGGATGGAGCGTTCGGGCATCAAGGTCGACCGCGACACGCTATCGCGTATGTCCAACGCCTTTGCTCAAAAGATGGCGGGGCTAGAGGATGAAATCTACGAACTCGCAGGGCGCAAGTTCAACGTGGGCTCGCCCAAACAGCTTGGCGAAATCCTGTTTGATGAGATGGGAATTGAAGGTGGAAAGAAAGGCAAAACAGGCGCTTACGCCACTGGCGCTGACGTACTCGAAGACCTCGCCACCGAACACGAACTGCCGGGCCGCGTGCTCGACTGGCGGCAACTCAGCAAACTGAAATCGACCTATACCGACGCGCTGCAGGACCACATCAACGCGGACACAGGCCGCGTGCACACCTCGTACTCCATCGCAGGCGCATCTACCGGTCGTCTCGCCTCCACCGACCCGAACCTGCAGAACATACCTATCCGTACGGAAGAGGGCCGGCGCATCCGCGAAGCGTTCGTGTCCGAACCCGGCAAGACCCTCGTCGCCCTCGACTACAGCCAGATTGAACTGCGCATCCTCGCCCACATTGCCGACATCCCGGAACTGAAACAGGCCTTTGCAGAGGGGATCGACATTCACGCACTCACCGCGTCCGAAATGTTCGACGTGCCGCTGAACGAAATGACCCCGGAAATCCGCCGCCAGGCCAAGGCCATCAACTTCGGCGTTATCTACGGCATCTCCGGCTTCGGCCTTGCGCGCAACCTGCGCATCCCGCGGGGTGAGGCGCAAGGCTTCATCGACCGTTACTTCGAACGCTTCCCCGGCATCCGCACCTACATGGATGACACCAAGGCGTTCGCGAAGGAACACGGCTACGTCCAGACCCTGTTTGGCCGCAAAATCCACACCCCCAACATCGCCGATAAGGGCCCTCGCGCCGGTTTCGCCGCCCGCGCTGCGATCAACGCACCGATCCAGGGCACGGCAGCAGATGTCATCCGGCGGGCCATGATCCGCATGCCAGATGCGATCAAGGACATTCCTGCTGCCATGTTGTTGCAGGTGCACGACGAACTCCTGTTCGAAGTGGACGACACCGCCGTCGACGACCTGATCGGCGTGGCCAAAGGCGTGATGGAAAGTGCCAACGATCCCGTCGTGCGTCTCGACGTCAAGTTGACGGTGGACGCAGGCCAAGGACAGAATTGGGCCGAGGCGCATTGATCCCTTCTCAGGTCTCGTCGTTTGCCAACTGCTTACTCTGATTTGGAAAAACGGCACTCTCGCCCTGTAGAAATGATCGCGAACGGTGGATGTGGTCACCCTATGTCATAAGGCCAAAGAAGCTGAATTCGCTCGCGCTTTCGCCCCCGGTCACCGCGGAACACAGAACTTGGGCCTGTCCGAATACAAGTCAGCTCCGCGGCGGCGTGTATCATCATAAGGGAGGTTGATGCGCTGCCGCGGAAGCAAAGAGAGGGGTCAGAAGCTTTCAACCCAGGGCCGCAGAGCAATTTCGGTCGACCAAGTCGAGCGATGTTGATCGATCAGCTGCATATAGGTCGTTGCAATCGCGTCCGGGTCCAGCATCTTGTCCGACCCATCATCCGTCCGTTCAGCACGCGCTGTGTTGGAAATCCCACCGTCGATGTTGATCCAAGCCACATGAATACCTTTGGGATGCAATTCACGGGCCATGGATTGGGCAAGACCCCGCTGCGCGAATTTACCCATCGCGAATGGGGCGGATTGGGCGAAGCCTTTGACCCCGGCGGATGCGCCAGTGAACAGGATCGTGCCACGCTTGCCGTCCTGTGGTTCCTGGCCCTGCATTATCTTGGCCGCGGCCCGGCCCAATAGGAATGATCCGAACGCTGTGATCTCGATCGCGCGGCGCACCTCTTCGGGATCAAGGTCAGTCACGGGTGCGCGCTGGCGGGCCGATGGATTGTAGATCGCGACATCCAACCGCGTGTTAACCGTTTTGAACAACGCCTCCACAGCAGTTGGGTCGCTACCATCAAGGGCTACTGTGTCGGCCCCGGTTTCGCGTGCAAGATCTGCCAGCTTGTCGGTGTGTCTTGCACCAAGGATGAGGTCGTGACCGCGCGCATGCAATTGCCGGGCGAGAGAGGCCGAAAGGCCGCTTCCTGCACCAATGATAAGAGCTGTCCCTTGGGTCATGTGATGTTCTCCTCTGGGGCGAAAGGTGCGTCCCTTCTATGCTGCAGAGGATGCAGTGGTTTCAAATGTCAGACCAGACCGACATGCGCACACATGATGTGCAGTCCGTATGGTGCTGACAATCGCGCATTGGTGGGTCGCAGGAAGCGGTCACCATGGGTCACTGGGCTGCCCACCGCTTAGCGTTGCAATCCAGATGCATGCGCATGCGGTCGTGACGAGCAGCCCGCCAGCCTAGCTTTGCGCCGTAACGCCGTCTTCCGTCGCATAGAGAAAGGCGGTCGAGCCCGGTGCCACGTTTGGATAAAGCTGGTTGATGTGCGCCATGATCATCCGCACGCAACCCGAACTTGCGCGCCCACCGATGGACCGCGGGTAAGGCGTGCCGTGGATGCGCAGGTAGGTGTCCCGGTTGCCCACGAATAGGTACAGCGCGCGGGAGCCCAAAGGATTGGTTGGGCCGCCGTTCATACCGTCGGCGTGTTGTTCGAACAGTTCGGGATCGCGTTCGATCATCTCTTTGGTGGGCGTCCAGGTGGGCCATTTCGCTTTGCGACGAATGGTGTAGGTGCCTGGCTCGTAAAGATCGCCGCGTGCAATGGCCACACCATAGCGCATCGCGGAGCCGTCCGCCTGGATGTGGTAGAGGTATCGGGCCACCGCATCGACGTGGATATCGCCCGGGGTCAGTCCGGCATTGGCCTGCACCCGCTGCGGCAGGAACCGGCGATGCACGCCCCAAGGGTTGGTGGTGGCCGGGTCAAAATTCGCAGGCGTCACCTGTGCGTCCCAAGCCGACCATTTCGATTGATCAGACACGGGTCGGGCCAACACAGGGCCAGCGATTGGCGCGGAAAACAGCGCGGCAGTGGTCACGACGAAATGGCGTCTGGTCAACATGGTTTTGGTGTCCTCGCACTCGACTGGCGGCCAACCTAGAACAAACGCCCCCAATTGGGCAATGTTACCTGGAAAGGGTAACAGCCATGTGAGGGACGCGGCCTTTAAAGGCGTGAACACCTTCTGGACCGTTAAGGTTCCTGAATGTTGCGTCAGACACTCATGCAGACATATTTCATTTCAAGAAACTCTTCGATCCCGTGATGCGATCCCTCGCGGCCAAGGCCCGACTGCTTGACGCCGCCGAAGGGCGCGACCTCGGTCGAAATGATGCCAGTGTTCACACCGACGATCCCGTATTCCAAGGCCTCGGCCACCTTGTAAACGCGGCTCAGGTCATTGGCATAGAAATATGCGGCAAGCCCAAAGATGGTGTCGTTGGCCATGTCGATCACATCGTCCACGTCTTCGAACTTGAAGAGCGGAGCGAGCGGGCCAAAAGTTTCTTCGTGCGCGACGGTCATGTCCTGCGTGACGCCGGTGACGATGGTGGGTTGAAAAAAACCTCCGCCCAGAGCGTGCGGCTCACCACCCGTGAGGACGGCCCCACCATTGTCCACCACGTCGGTCAGATGGTTCTGCACCTTCTCGACCGCCTTTTTGTTGATCAGCGGCCCGGTGGTCACGTCATCTTCAAACCCATCGCCGACCTTCAAATTCTCGACCGCCTCCTTCAGCTTAGCGGCAAAGGCGTCGTAGACACCGGCCTGCACGTATATGCGATTGGCACAGACACAAGTCTGGCCCGCATTGCGGAACTTGCACAGCATCGCGCCGTCGACGGCGGCATCCAGATCGGCATCGTCGAACACAATGAACGGTGCGTTGCCACCCAACTCCATCGAACACTTCATCACCTGATCGGCAGCCTGTTTCAGCAGGATGCGGCCCACCTGCGTTGATCCAGTAAAGGTCAGCTTACGGACCGCGGGGTTTTCGCAAAACTCTTTGCCCGTTTCGGACGCATCGGAGGTCGGCACCACTTGGAACACGCCCGCCGGGATGCCTGCGCGTTCTGCCAGCACGCCCATGGCGATGGCCGACAGCGGTGTCAGTTCGGCAGGGCGCGCAACGAAGGCGCATCCGGCGGCCAGTGCCGGGGCCGCCTTACGGGTGATCATCGCGTTGGGGAAGTTCCACGGCGTGATTGACGCGGCCACGCCGATGGGTTGCTTCATCACCACAATCCGCTTGTCGCGCTGGTGGCCCGGGATCGTTTCGCCGTAGACCCGCTTGGCCTCTTCGGCAAAGAATTCGACAAAGGACGCGCCATAGGCAATCTCGCCCTTGGCTTCGGAGAGCGGCTTGCCCTGCTCGGCGGTCAGGATCGCGCCTAGATCATCCTGATGCTCCACCATCAATTCGTACCATTTGCGCAGCACGCCCGCACGTTCCTTGCCGGTCCACGCGGCCCAGTCCTTTTGCGCGGCTTCCGCCCCGGCAATGGCCTTAGCCACCTGCGCGCGGCTCAGGTCCGCCACCTGTGCCACAACATCGCCGCGCGCGGGGTTGGTCACGTCGAACGCGCCCTGGTCCCCGTCCATCCAGTCGCCATTCACGTAGGCGCGCGTTTCAAGAAGCGAGGGGTCGTTGAGCATGGATTTCAGGTCGGTGGTCTGGTCAAGCATGGGGCATCCTTTCGGGTCTGGCGCATGTGAAACAACACGGGGTAGGCTTGTCCAGTTCCAAAGTAAGGGAAGGTGCCATGCCAGCTATGGACGATGCATATGCCAACGGGGCTTATATCGACGGGGCAGAGGAGTATCCGCCGCGTTGGGCGACAGAGGCGGAGGCATTTCGCGAGGATCTGGGCGCGCGAGCGAGATTGGGGCTGAGCTATGGCCCGTCCGACCGTATGGCGCTGGATTACTTCATGCCCGAGGGCACGGCACAGGGGACGTTGATTTTTGTTCATGGGGGCTATTGGCTGAAGTTCGACCGCTCGTATTGGTCACATCTTGCCGCCGGTGCATTGGCGCGGGGATGGTGCGTGGCGATGCCCTCCTATGACCTGTGCCCGACCGTGCGCATTGCGGGCATCACGCAACAGATCGCGCAGGCGGTGATGGCGGTGGCGGAGGGCAGTATGGGTCCGATCAGCCTGGCAGGGCATTCGGCGGGCGGGCACTTGGTGTCGCGGATGCTGGCACCGGGTATGTTGCCCAGTTCGGTGACAGCCCGACTGACACATGTGATGCCCATCTCGCCCGTCGCTGACCTTGAGCCGCTGTTGCAAACCGCGATGAATGCCGAGTTCGGCATGGACGCCGCCATGGCGCGCGCCGAAAGCCCGGTGCATCAGCCCAGACCTGACGTGCCCGTAACGGTCTGGGTCGGGGCCGAGGAACGCCCTGTGTTCCTAGATCAGGCACGTTGGCTGGCAAAGGCCTGGGGGTGCGATCACGTCATCACGGAGCGGGAACACCATTTCAACGTGATAGACGCGCTGGCTGATCCTGAGAGCGAAATGATCAGACGCTTGACGACTGCACCCTGACGGGCCAAATGTCATGCGGCTGCGGGCGATGGCGTCGCCCGCATTTCCAGCCCACACCGTCCTGAACGCCGGGACCTTTCTGCAAAGGAGGGTCAAGGATGACCGCTCGCCCTGATTTCTACCGCTTTCACAACGGCACCAAGGACGCATTGCCCTTTGATGCCGCAGAATACGATGCCCGCCTGACCGAGTTGCGCGAGCGCATGGATGCCCAAGGCGCGACGGCCGCCGTTTTCACGTCCATGCACAACGTCGCTTACTATTCAGGCTTTCTGTATTGCGCTTTCGGTCGCCCCTATGCCTGCGTGGTGACGGATGACGCCTGTGTGACCATCAGCGCGGGTATTGACGCGGGCCAACCTTGGCGCCGCAGCCACGGCGACAACATCACCTATACCGACTGGCAGCGCGACAACTTCTGGCGGGCGGTGCGCGAAGTGACGGGTGAGGGGGCGGTGATCGGGGTCGAGAGCGATCACCTGACCCTGTTGCAGCAGGCCAAGATGGAAGATTTCCTGAAACCCGCCGCAACCGTTGACCTTTACGAAACCACAATGCGCCAGCGGATGCACAAGTCAGAGGCCGAAATCGCCCTGATCCGCCACGGTGCTCAGGTGGCGGATGTGGGTGGCTATGCCATCCGTGATGCGATCAAGACAGGTGCGCGCGAGATTGACGTGGCTATGGCGGGACGGGACGCGATGGAGATGGAGATCGCCAAACGCTTTCCCGATGCTGAATACCGTGACACATGGGTTTGGTTCCAGTCGGGCATCAACACGGATGGTGCGCATAATCCCGTGACCGGTCGCGCGCTTGAGAGCGGAGATATCCTGTCATTGAACACGTTTCCGATGATTTCAGGATACTATACCGCGCTGGAACGCACGCTTTTCGTGGAAACGGTGGATGAGGCAAGCCTGAAGATCTGGAACCACAACGTCGCGGCGCATGAGCTTGGTATGTCACTTCTTAAGCCCGGTGCCACATGCGCCGAGGTGACCGAAGGGGTGAACGCCTATTTCCGGGAACACGATCTGCTTCAATATCGGAGCTTCGGGTACGGCCACTCCTTTGGGGTTTTGTCGCACTATTATGGGCGTGAAGCAGGCCTGGAATTGCGCGAAGACATTGATACCGTGCTTGAACCCGGGATGGTGATCTCGATGGAGCCGATGTTGACCCTGCCGGAAGGGCAGCCTGGTGCGGGGGGATATCGCGAACATGATATCCTTGTGATCACGGATGAAGGAAACGAAAACATCACGGGCTTTCCCTATGGCCCGGACCATAACGTTGTCGGCTGATTTAACTATGACATACACGGTTGAGTAAGCGAATGTGCGCACAACCTTGGTTTGCGCACGAATACAGAATCGCGTATGTTGAAGTGTGAACGGTGCGCGTTCAACGACCAGGTTATCGTCATGTTGGCTGATCGCCACCCTTTTCAGGATGAGCGTCTTGAGGCGCTGCGTTCCTACGACGTGCTCGACACGCCATATGAAGATGATTTCGATGGCATTGTCGAACTGGTTTCGGACGTTTGCGAGGTACCGATTGCGTTGATCAGCCTGGTGGACGGGCATCGACAGTGGTTCAAGGCGGTCAAAGGGCTGGATATCACCGAGACGCCCTTGGAGTCCTCTATTTGCTCTCATGCAATCCTGGAACAAGAGCTTGTCGAGATACATGACACGCGTGCTGACCCTCGGATGGACGGCAATCCGCTGTGCGTGGATGATCCCGGGTTGCGTTTCTATGCAGGTGCCGTTTTGACGGGGGCCGAAGGGCTGCCTCTTGGCACTCTATGCGTGCTCGACTACGCGCCACGGCGATTGACCGAAACGCAACGCAAAACGCTCAGGGTATTGGCGGCGCAGGTCATGGCGCGACTGGAACTGCGCCGCACGCTTAAGCAACAGGCCATTCTGCACAGCGAAGCCGACCACCGGATCAAGAATTCGTTGCAAATGCTGTCGTCGCTGACACGGTTCCAAAGCCGCATTGCAAAACATGACGACACACGTGAAGCCTTGGATGCGGTGGGCCAGCGGATCGAAACCATGGGCCGGTTGCACGAGGTATTGCAGGCTGGCGATGTCCGGGCCCATGTCGATCTGGACGACTATCTGATCCGCATTGTCGATTTCCTGTCGGAACAAGCGCCCGAGAACGTGATCATCGACACAGCTCTGGCCCACATGCGCATGACCCCATCGCGTGCAGCGTCCATTGGGATTGTTCTGAACGAGTGGGTTACCAACGCATATAAACACGCCTTTCCCAACGGACGCCAGGGACTGATCAAGGTCACGGTTACCGATCTTGGGTCGGGGGCGGCGCAGCTGGAAGTCGCCGATGACGGCTGTGGCACGACCGTGGACACGCCCAAGCGCAGCTCGGGTCTGGGCACTCAGATCACCGATGCTGTCGCCCAGTCGCTTGAGGGGACATTGACGGCCGATGCGAATGCGTTCGGCACGCGCCACAGGCTGCTTTTCGCCGTTTGACGCCTTTCCTTGCAGCGGTGTTTTTGCAACTATCTCTCTGAATATCGGCTCTCGCCGATGTAAATGTGCGTTACATTTCCTATATACGTGTCAACGCATTGAATAGAGGGAGTATTTCATGGCCGATTTCGCAAGCCAGGTGGCAGAATCTCAATCACAGGTGGCCGAGGCACAACAAAAGATCTCGGAGTTGACCAGCCGGATTGAGGCTGCGCGGGCCAAGATGAAATCGGGCGACGATGTTTCGATGGACATCGAAAATGCGACGCTGGAAGATGTGCACGCGCATACGGATGTGATGAACGCCAACATCGCCGAGCTGATTATGGGGCTGGACGATGTGACCGCCGCCTTTTCCAAGGACTTTGACGAGATGCGGTCGAAGACCGGCTGGGAGAGCTTTGTCGGCATCTTTGCCAAGGCCAAATCCGAATCCATGCGGCAAGAGCGTGTGCGCAGTGCGTCCATTGATGACAAGCTGCAGGACCTAATTTCGAAATCCGACGTGATCGTGCAGTTGTTACAGGGCCAGCTGACCATGCTGGAAGAGCAGAAGACCAAGGTTGAGGCCAATCTGACCGAAACTCTGGACGAACGCGAACTCACAGTGCAGGAACTGTCGGCCCTGCAAACCGACATCCAGGCGATGGACCCGCAGATCATCACTCTGGAAAACAAGATCGCGTCCGAAACCGACGCCGCCAAGCGCACAGCGCTTGAGACCGAACTGGCCGACATGAATTCGAAATACAACGAGATGGTGCAGGAAGAACAGGTCAAGGTCGCGCAATCGCAAACGCTCGAACGCTATATCGAGAAGGGCAAGACCTGGGTGGATTCCCTGCAAAACCAGGCAGCGACCCAGATGGTGCTGATCAACAAGCTGCAAACAGACACTAAGCAGCGCGTGGTGCTATACGATGCTTTGACCAAGTCGCTGAAAACGGCCCAGCAACAGGACGTCGCCCACCGCATCAACGAGATTGGCGTGAAGACGGATCAGGAGGCACAAACCGCCATGGCCGGAATCGGTGCGGCAACGAACGCCCGCATGGCCGACATGCTGGAAGCGCACGAAGACCAGATGGTCTTTGCCCGCGACGTGCTGGAGCAGAAGGCGAAGGCGGATGAACGGTTTGCAAGGCGGTTCGCACAGATCGTGGAGAAGCACGACAGCAATGCGTATGGTGGCTAGTCATGAATTTGGGTTTTGCCGCCATCGCGGTATCGATCATCTGCCTGCTGGCGACACTCGCCTTCGGCGCGCCCACTTGGGTCAACGGAGTGGGGTTCTTCTTCGGAATTGCCGGGCTCTATCTGCTGTCCAAAGGGCGCAAGAGCGGGTGAGGTCTCTGCTGACGTTGTGGGCGCGAGGTCAAGTCCAATGCCCGCCCGGCGTCACCGCCGGGGCGGGGTGCTGCCCTTGGTTCTATGTGAGAGCAGGTGAAAGTAGTGATGGGGTCTTTGTTAGTATTCTTGAAGTTCGGAGCTTTTTTAATGCTTCTGACTTTGATGGGCCAGTGCAGTGCGATGTTTCAAACCAACCAGTATTTTTCATCGCCGATGGGTGAAACGCTCAAGTCGCAAGTTCTGATCCCTGCAATAACCATGTTTTTTGCGGGCGGCGTATTTGGTCTGATATCCCGCGTGTGCGTTAGTGCAGTTCTTCCGGCAATCGTTTCGGGTCGACGCCGAGCGGGACTCGAGGCGGATGTGAATGAGTTCGCACTAAAACACCTTTTCGAATTGGACGGAGCAGCGAAACCCATCAAACGGCGTCCAATTGGCCTTTGGAGATTGGGGCGATGACCAAACCCGAGACCTCCGGCCTCACCGACCTGTTCGCCTCGCGCCGCTACTTCAAGAAGTTCGAGACGATCACCGGGCACCTTGCCCGCGTTGCAGGCGTGATGGAGGCCGATGGCGATCTGACCCATGACGAGGTCAAGATTCTCACACGCTACATCGCCGAGGTCACCTTCACCTTCCGCGCGCTGTCCCAGAAATACCTGCTGGTGGGTCGCGATACGGGACGTTTCTTTGGCTCTCTCGCCATCGACAAACGCTACAGCGGGTTTCCGGCGGCCGAAGAAGTGCTGACCATGGCCTCGGACGCGTTGCAGGCCGACCGGCATCTGGATCGCATTGATCCGGCGGACGACCTTAAAAAACAGATGGTCGAGGTCATCATCGGCGACCGCCAGGTGCCCACGAAGCTGCAATTCGCGCTCTCCCAGCGGCTCTATTACGAAGACCTGATCAAGGGTCGGCTATTCTGGCCCCGCAACGACCCGCAGATTGTCTGGACCGGCAACCTCAGCGACGACCGCCGCAGCTTTCGCATCCACTGGGCCGTCTACGACACCGAACTGAACCTGCCCGTCATCTACATGATGGAGGTCGAGGATACGGGCCGCACCGCCCTGCCCAAGGATCCCCGCCGCTGGCCCGAAGCGCAGGCGCATCTGATGGCGCAGTCACTTGGCAAGCTGAAACTGGTGACAATCGCAAAGGGCTTTGACGAGGACTTCGACGATCTGCACCCCAAGCGCCTGCGCCGGTTCTATGCGGGGCCGATGTATTCCTCGGCCTTCACCGCACAGTCGGGCCCGATCCTTGATGTGCTCAAAGCCGCGCGCGCGCCACAAGGACAGGACTGGGCGCTGGTCTGGACCGAGGAAGACCTGCATTCCGAGCGCGTGATTGAGGAACGCTCGGGCTGGTTCTCTTCTGTCGAACGCGAGGTTTTTGCCCTAGACCCCTTCTCGGGTCGAGGCGCAGACCTTGGGGCCACGCGGATGGAACGCAGCATCGTGCTGCCCCAGAGGGCCTTTCAAGCGCTTGAAGAAATGAACCCGCCCGGGTTTGGATCGGTCCGCAAATTCGTTGTTAGCCCGTCTGGGCGGGTTCTGAGGTATTGAAATACTTGCCAAATTATCTGATCGACCCTCCGAGGGCGGTTTACTTGGCGAAATGAAGCAAGGGACTATGCGATGACCCAAACCGCCGACCAAATGGAACTGCGCGAGGCCGAGATTACGGCGCACTATCCCATGGCCCTGTCCATGTTGCAGGGCTTCGATCACGCGCCGCGCATTGGTAAGGCGAAGGATGCGCCGCAGGCCGAACGGTCAAGCGGCATTGGCACCCGGCGTCGGTTCCGCAGCACAACCCCCGGCCTTGTCACCCGTCGTGCTGTGCCCACGGGCGCTGTACAGGTGATGGCCACCATCGAAGGTGCGGATGACGACGACGCGCTGATGTCGCCGGTACAGGCCACCGCGTTGAACGCCCTGCGCCGCGCCATCTCCATCGCGCTTGCGGTGGCGGAAAACTTTGCTTCGGTCTCGGGTCTTGGTGATCTGAAGCGCGCCAATCTGGAAGGTTCCTTGCCCGCTGCGCGCAAGACCGAGTTCGCGGAGTTGTTGGCCGCCGAGGCTCTGATTACGCTCTATGTTTTTGGCAATGCCACCGCGTATTTGCTGTCGTCCCATCAAACTGAAGTGACGGTCGAAGTGGGCGAGGTCGAAGAGGTGTTGACCGACAACGGCCAGACCGCCCTGCACGGCGCCCTGTGGGAGCTGGACCAGGACATCGCCACCCACGCCCCCGACGACGCGCATCTTGTCGCCACCATCACCGCCTTTGCCGAGGCGCTGATGGAGAAGGTAAGTTTGCGGGCCCAAAGCGCCCCGCGCCTTGCGCCGTTCGCGGGGGCGTCGTGGCATGTGGAAGCGAATGACTTCACAATTCAGGGGTTCACCCCCTCGACCAAGGCCAAGACCCAGACCCTCACCATGACCTTCAAGAAACCGCACGAGGTCGTGGGCAACCATATCGCCAAGTACCAGGCCATGAAGCTGGCCAAGATGCTGATGGCCTACGACTTCGACCGGCGGCTCAACCCGTTTGCGGAACTGGGCGGTTTCATCTTCACCTTCATGGGAGACGGCGCGCCGGGGACGGGCAAGACGACCCTGATCCAGATGATGGCCGGGCTGATCAATGATTATTGCGCGGTTGCGGGCTATGCCTTTCGCTACCAGAACCTGTCGACCGACAACATCGACAGCTATCAGGGCAAGTCCGGCCAGAACGCAAAAGCGTTTATCAACAACGTGATCGATCCGAACGTGATCGGCTTTGGCACCATCGACGACATCGATCAGTTGGCGGGCAAACGCGGCGACCGCCAGTCTTCGGCCGGGCAATTGGAGATCACCGCCGTGCTGATGGAAAGCTTTGCGGGTGCCAACACGGTTGTGCGTGGCAACTGCACCTTTGGCATGTTCTCGAACTACCCCGAGAATGTCGACGACGCCCTGCGCCAACGCGCCGGGGCGCGGTTCCTCGTGGACGGGCCGCAAACGCGCGAGGATTACATCGACATCCTTGCCCTGCTGATGGGCAAGAACCACGACATCCCCATGGGCGCGCATGAGTTGTTTTCGGCGCAAGAGATCAAGAAGGCGGTTGCCGCCAGCTTTGACTCGCATTCCCGTCCTCACGAACCGGGGCTGATGGAGGTCTTCGACCGGGTGCATTCGGATGTTGGTGATCTGGATACGATTGCCAAGCTGGGCACGTACCTGAAGGGCATCCAGCAGGCGGACGAACGCTTCACGGGCCGGGCGATCAAGAACATTACCGATGCGGTGAAAGTCCGCGCGATGGATTTTGAACTGCCCGATGACTGGATGGAGAACCCCGAACTGTTCTTGTTCAAAGGCTACGACGAGAAGAAAGCGATGATCGAAGAGCTGCGCGTACCGATCACGGTCGACGTGGTCGTGCAAGAGATCAACCGGTACGCGGATAGCGAATTCCGCTATGCGGACAAGTCGGATGAAGTGGCGATTGAGGCTATGGTGCGCGACTTCGGGCGGCAGGAAGAGGCGAAGAAGCGGTATTTGGGGGGGAAAGCATGACCCTGCTCCTCACCATCACCGCCGCCGCACTCATCCTCGGCACGGTCCTCCCGCTCCGCTGGGGTGTCTTCGGGTTCCTCGCCGCCGCTGCCCTCCTCTTCCTTACCCAAGCCGCCATACACACCGCCCTGGGCTTCGAAGGCACGCCGCTCTCCGAAACCATGCTGCTCTTCAACAACTCATGGCCTGCCTATATCGGTTACAACCTCCAGATCACCTTTCGCAGCTTCGCCCTGCCCCTGCTGGCCCTCGCCGCCCTTCTGATCTTCCGCTTGGGGCGTGCGCCATGATCCGCCTCATCCAACGCGGTCTGATGTTCGGCAACCTGTTCCATGTGGCCTCGCCTGCGCTGGTCGAACGTTACAACCGGGCGCTGGAACATCTGACAGGCAAACGCACCGCGCTCACCGACTTCTACATCGACATCTCCGGCTATTCGCCTGAGATCGGCAACGAACTTGGCGATCCGCTTTACCTCAACCACAATGGGGTCAACCGGCAATTCATCCTTCTGTCGACCGAGCAGCGCAAATGCCCCCTGCTTGATGCCAGCTTTTCCACCTCGCACGGGATCCTTAAACGGTTCATCGCAGAGAATGAGGCCGCACTTTTTGCGTTGACCGCCCGCGATGCGGTGGCCGGAGAACTGGTGAATTCGGTCTACGACATCTCGCATCCGGCGCGCCTGTTTGATCTGCGCGCCATCACGGTCGAAGCGGATACGACCCGCGGCACCGTCCGCAACGCCGCCCGACTTGCGCAAAAGGTCGACACGTTCCTCAGCGAGGATGACGCCTGGTTTGACGATGTCCTGATCGGCGAGATGATCCAGCTTGCCGGTCAAACCGGTGACGTGTCACGCAACCCGGTGACCCTGAAATCGCTGCGGGTGGACAAGGGTAACTTCTGGACCTCCCATTTCGGTGGGCTTTACATCTTCCAGACGCTCGACCACCCGGCCACCATTGCGGCCACGGAGAAGCCCGAAGATGTCCCGACCAAATACACCTTCGACCTGACCGAACGGAACCGCATCGCCAAGTTTCTCGAATTCAACGACCTGGCCGAACCGGTGGTCAAGGCACGCGGTATCGACGGGGCTGCAGTCCTGCGGCAAAAGATGGACTTCATCCTGGTCTCCGCCGTGACGGAAGCCGGCGTGGACCTCGCGGGCACCACGCGGCGGGACATGCGAATGCTGGCCCGTCACCATGCGCATTTGCTGCCTGATGAGTTTCGCGGACTGGCCGATCTGGTCAATTGGGCGGAAAACGGGGGCAAGTGGCCCCGCATCAGTTCCGAACACCCGGCCTATTTCTACACGCTTCGGGCCGCCGACACGCCCGATGCGGACCTTGTGAACATGCTGCTGGCCGAACTGTGCCCGCGCGACGTGCGCCAGTTGTTTATCTGCCACAAGCAGGCATTCTATGTCGCCTATGCCACCTGGCCCGACGCGAAAAAGGAATATGTCGCGCAATATCTCGAAGCCGAGTACAAGGCCGACAAAGTGGGCGCGCGCCAGGCGCTCTTTGGGCACGACGCCCCCATGGACCCCGACCCGCAGCCCCGCGACCTGATCTCGCGCGTGGGGCCCTGGGGCGCAATCACGAGGTAAGGATATGGCCATCGCCAGACTGTTTCTGATCTTCTTTGTGGTCCTGACCGTGATCTATGTCTCGCTGTCGCTCTACTCGCGCGCCCGCGCCCGTGATCGGCTGGAAGCGGAATGGGATGCAGGTGATAAACCCGGCCCGCGTGAGGCGTATGTCAAACATGGGCTTGCGGACTATGATGGCTCTCTTCGGCGCAAGCTGATCCTGGGGGTATACATTGTGCCCACGCTGCTTGTGTGCTTGATCATCTATCTTGTGAATTTCGCTTGAAAGGGACCCCATGCGCTACATTGGCTGGACATTTCTGATTGCCTTCTGGGTCGCAGCAGGCGCGTTTTTGCACTACTCCCTGCCGCAACGCGACATCGTACGGATCGTCCGTGTCTTCGAAGAGCGTCAGGACCTGAACGACTGGACGCGCATCTTCTGGTCGCGGCCCGATGAACAATCCGACGGGTTCATCAACCGCGATGTGCAGTTCATCCAGACGGTGCGCGCCAACGGACGGCCCATGGTCTACCGAAACGAGGATACAGGTTGGAGTTGGCCGCCCTATTTCAAGTTCGACACCTCCAATCTCTTTACCGAAGCCGCCGACGCCACCTCGACCCGTGACAACCCGGAATGGTACGTCATCACGCATTACGGCTGGCGCAACGAATTCCTGACCATTTTCCCCAATGCCATATCGTTGCGTCAGGTCGAAGGCCCGGACGCGTCCAAGGGGATCCCGTGGGTCAACATTGTCATCCTGACGATCATCGCTGCCATCTTCTATGCCATCTGGGTTCGCTGGCGCCGCTTCCGCCGCGCACGGATCGACCCCAGGATCGAAGAGATTCAGGACAGCTGGGAGGCGGCGGGCGATGCGGTGTCGCAAAGACGCGGGCGCCTCCGCAGGTGGCTCGACACCTGGCGATCAAAGTGATTTCAGGATCGACCCGCCAGGGTACTCACGGCAGGCAATCGGTGCGCCACAGCTTTACCCGCAGCCCACCATGGGCGATGCTGGGGCCTTCCGGTAGAAAGGGCAGGCCCGTGGCCCTGGCCAGCGACGCTTCACTTGTCACAAGCCCCACGCGCCAACCGGAAAAGCGCTCGACCAGCACCTGACCCAACCGCCCATACACCGGGTAAAGCGCCTTCTTGTCGCCGATCCGCGCCCCATAGGGCGGGTTGACAATCACCAGTCCCGGCGGGCCGTCAGGGGGCGCAATATCTCCGGCGGCACCCTGTTCGAATACCACAAGATCGGACACACCCGCCCGCTCTGCGTTCGCGTGCGCCATGGCAATCGCTCCCTGATCCCGGTCCGCCCCCCAGAACCGCGCCGTGGGCGGACGCCGCCGCGCGGTGTTTCGCAGCGCATGCGCCGCGTCGGCGTCAAAGCCCACCAACCGTTCAAATGCAAAATTCCTTGCCCGCCCGGCCTGCATCCCTGCCGCTATCTCGGCGGCTTCAATCGCAAACGTGCCCGATCCGCACATCGGGTCAAATACCGGCGCAGTCCCGTCGAACCCACATTGCCGCAAAAACAGTGCCGCCAGCGTCTCGCGCATCGGCGCCTTGCCAACCGCTTGCTTGTGGCCACGCTTGTGCAACGGATCGCCCGAGGTATCGACACTGATCGTGACGCGGTTGTCATCAATCCGCACCTTCAGCGTCACCGGGGCATCTGCGTCAACCGGTATGCCGGCGCTCTCGACCAGCGCCGTCTCGATCCGTTTGGTCGCGGCACCGGCGTGATAAATCTTGGACTTGCGGTTGGTGGCCACTTCAACACGCACGGGCACATCCGTGCGCAACACTGCGCCCCAATCGAACTTGCACGCCCGCTTGTCAAGTTGGGCCAAATGAAACGCCATGAAAGACCCCATCCGCCACAGCACCCGTGTCGCTCCGCGCAATTCCAGGTTGGCGCGCCACACCTCTGGCCATCCGCCGCGCAGGCTGACCCCGCCCGGTGTGACATCTGTCACCTCAAACCCCGCGCCGCGGGCCTCGTCGGCCAGGGTCTGTTCCATTCCGGGCAAGGTGATGGCAAAAATCGGGGCGGCGGCTTCAGACATGCAACCGCCTATAGAACGGCCCGCCGCGTTGCGCGACCGCAAAGCGCGCGCTCAGTCTGCAAAGAGGTAATCGACCGTTGCAATCTCGCGCGCCTTGTCCCGCGACACGTTCAGAAACTGCGACAGCGCTTCGGCATTCTCGTCGATCTCGGCGGTTTCCCGTATGCGGTTCAGATGTTCGAATTCCGCATCGCGGATGCGGTCCGACTCAAACGTCATGTCGTTGCGAATTGTCGGCAGCAGACGTTCCAGCGTCTCGGCACTGGTCTGTTCACCGGCCAGCCCGACACGCATCGCATGTCCGACCAGATATTCATCTGAAAACGCACACTGAATCTCAAGCATCCGCGTAACGGATCGATCACCGGCAAAGTCCTGCAGCAGATCCAGATTGCCCGGGTCCATGCACACGATCAGCCGATCCGTCTCGAAATAGTCAAACAGCATCCGCATCAACGCCCGGCGGTGCCGGGTCCGCTTGCCAAGCGACGTCTGGATGCCGCCCAGATCAGGCAAAGGCGTGTGCTCTTCGTTGAACAAATATTCGATGGCCGGTGTATTGGTCATCACGCGAATGCGTTCGAGCAGCCGTTTGGCCACGTGCCATTTCTTGCAGATGATGATCAACAACTCTCGATTGCGCCCCAACGTGCTTTCCGTCTCCCAGAACCGCGTGGCAAACCGGCGCCCGATCCGGCCGCGCCCGGTCAGGAACTTGAACAGGCTCGCCCCTTCGTTGGAAATCTGGAACTGCACATTCTCCGCCGCGTAAAGCAGCCCAAGTCGCCGCTTCAGGTCCTGCGCCTCGGGGCTGATCTTGCGCGCAAACAGGAAATCCTGACTGAGCAGAAGATCGTAGTGATCGTCGTAAAAAGTCACAGGGATCCCATAGTCCGTGAACATCAGGAAGGTCAGCGACCGCGACCGTATCTCATTTTCGGGCACGACGTGGCGCACCACAGTCTGAAAGAACGTCTCGTCCGGGATCCATGTGGTGCGGAAAAACCGCATCACGTCCCGGCGTTGGCGTGTAAAGTCCAGCACCCATTCGACCGTCCGGCGGCGCAGACACCACCACTGGCTGCCAATCTGCACTTGAATATCAGCCGGAATCTCCCGCCTCAGGCCCAGTCGCTGCTGCACATGGAAGCTGGTATAAAAAAGCCACTTTCGCTTCCGTTCGTTAAAGAAATGGCGGTAGGTCAACCGCTCTTCCTTCATCCCGGTCTTGATCCAGTCGCTTTCAAAATAATCAAAACTCTCGATAAAATCCGCATCCGTGTCGTCCAGGAATTGATGCGTGTATTCTGCCGACTTGATCGCCATGCAGTCGCCCGACAGCATGTAAAAATGCGTGGCACGCGGAAATGCCTCGACCGCCGTTTCCAAGGAATAAAGCGTCGCTTGCACCAGGCTCCACTCACCCCACCCGCAGCGAATGCGCTGGTGCGCGAAGGCAACGTTTGAATTGTCGGCCAGCGCGGATTGGATGGCAGCAAAGTCATCAGAACGCGCGCGCGCATCGAAATGGATGACCATATAATCGCCTGCAGCTGTCAGCCGCTCTGCCTGCTTTATCACCGACGCAGGGTCTTTGTGGCACAGCAAGATATAGGCGATTTTTGCCATTCAGGAAACTTTACGGCCTCTTAACGCGCGATTGTTTACACAGATAAGGCTAAGGAGTGATTGAATAAACAAGATTTCTTTGCTTTTTTGCGCGACAAGCATGTGACGGTGATCACTGCAGGTACGAAGGGTGAATGGTATGGGTTTCCCCGGAACGTGGATGACGGAAAGCGAAAGCGTGGTGTACCGCGTGGTGCCGAAATGTGCCTGCTCGACCATCGGCCAGATCATGTTCTACTCCGATCATGGCGCGTTTTTCGAGGGAGACATCCACGACGCCAAAAGCGGGATGCACAAATGGGCGCTCGACGCCAGCCAGCCGGTCATCACCGACAATGTGCGCACTCATGGCTCTTATGCCTTCACCTGCGTCCGCAATCCTTACACCCGCATCCTGTCCTCCTTTTTCGACAAAATCTGCGGGATCCAGCGCAACGGCAAACGCTACCGTGGCAATCTTGTCCCGTTGCTGGTGCAGAAATACGGGGTTGATGTCGGCGGCGATGACGGCAAGCAGCCATTTGACCAGGTCCAGTCTTTTCGACGGTTCCTGCTTTTTGCACGTGACACCATCCGTTGGCGCCGCCCGATGGAGCCTGACATTCACTGGTCCGCCATGTCCGGCCATGTCAGCACCTTCATTGTAAACGGCGGCCGCTATGACAAGATCATCTGGACCGAGAAGTTCAATGAGGGCATGGAAGCAGTGATGCAAGAAATCGACACCCCGCATGCGGTCAACATCGCCGACATACCCCGGTTCAACGAAAGCGAGGGGCACGGCCCCAAGCGCGATCATCCGGTCGAAGACTATTTCGACGATCTGTCCATGCACCTGGTATATGAAATCTACAAACGCGATTTCGAGGTGTTCAAATACGATTTCGAAGATCCATCCAACAAGATGCCGATTGGCGAAATTGACCTGGACGAGGTGCACAAGAAGCTTGGGGATTGATACGCCGGGTCACGTCTGCCAGCGAGAGAGCCCGCCCGTGGCGGCCCATCAATCACAACGCGTCTGGTAGACTATACGCGGGACCTGCCTCGCCCTGTTTTTCGACTTTTCGGTTACGTCCAGCACCATTTGGTTGATGGATCGTTGCTCGAATTCCCGGCAGATTTTGCTTGAGTGTTCCCAAGGCCTTTTGTTGTTAGAACGAGGGATATCCAAACCCGGCTTTGGTCCGGTCCTGCGACGCCCCACAGTTTGCAGTGTTTTTGGCAAGCCTCATGTCACGCCAAAGCAGATGATGTGATTTGGTCGGAGTGAGAGGATTCGAACCTCCGGCCCCTGCCTCCCGAAGACAGTGCTCTACCAGGCTGAGCTACACTCCGACCGTGCCGCGCGAACTACTCCGGCAATCGTTCATTGGCAAGGGGCTTGTCGCGGAAGCGGCCGCTGGTCATCAGGCCGCTGACCCGGAATGTCCCAGGGGTGCCGATGCGGCTGCGGGTGCGCAAAACGGGTGTGTTGGTCGATGTTCCGCCCTTGCTTTCGCGGAAGACGATGAACAGGCCCGAGGCAATGATAATCCCCGCACCAATACCGGTGAAAAGGTCAGGCGCTTCGTCAAAAAAGATCAGACCATAGGCCGTCGCCCACAGAATCTGCGAGTACTGCATCGGTGCCACAATAGCGGCCTCACCCGTCTGATAGGCCGCGATGATGAACCGCCCCGCAATCCACGCCATGACCGAAATGACGGCCAGCATCGCCAGATGCTCGCCCGGCATGGGTTGATACACAAAGAACAATGCGATGCCCATCACGATGAAATTCGCAACCATCGGATAAAGAAGCAGAACAACGGTCCGTTCTTCGGCTCCGATCTTGCGCACCACAATGGACGCAAATGCCCCGGCAAACGACGCAACAATCGCCGCCGCGTGGCCCAATGTCAGATCGGTCGCGCCGGGGCGCAGCACAACCATGACGCCAAGCAGACCAACGATGACTGCCAACCACCGCGGCAGGCGCACTGTCTCCCCCAGGATCGGGATCGACAGCACCGTGATCAGCAGCGGCGTTGCAAAGAGGATCGCGTAGGTCTGTGTCAGGGGCAGATTTGAAAACGCATAGAACGCCGACACGCCGGTAATGACAGCCCCCACCGTGCGCAGCGCCATCCACCAGGGATGCACGGGCACAAGCGTTCCGGGCTTGGCATCCCGCATCAGCATGATCGTCGCCAGCGGAAAGCTGAGCAAAACGCTGAAAAACACGATCTGGATGGGTGAATAGGTCGCCCCGAGCGTCTTGATGAACACGTCGTGGGTTGAAAACAGCCCGAAGGCGATCAGGGCCAGCAGCGCCCCTTTGACATTTGCGGACATGGCGGTCGCCTTGCTAAGGTCTCTCCTTGTTCAATAACGGCGCGGGCCGGAATGTCCACCAACCCGCGCCCGCGACCTGTCAAATCGCAAGGGCCCCCCGGCCGAAAATGAACTGCCATCGGCTGCCATCGGTCATGGTCACAAATCCCGAACCGCTGGTGGGCGACTGGAAATAGGCGGTGCCAACGCCGCGCAGACCGTTGTTGCAGACCACTGGAAAACTGACCGTGCTGATATCCGCGAATTTGTCATAGGTGCCGGTGCAAACGGCGTTGCCGTTGGTGGCCTGAAAGCTGCCACCGTGCAGGAATGTGTCGGTGGCCGAGCCGCGAAAGGTCATGCCTTGGTCACCAATGACAGTGACGGGATAGGCAACATCGCAGGCACCCAGCGCGGCGAACACAATGCCGCACAGTGCTGCGCGAATGGAAAACAGGGACATGGGCATTCCTTTGAACCGTTAACAACAGATCACGAGGTGGTGATCGCGTCACGGTGTCCCAAGTCAGGAATTCCTGCCCTGACGGCGCGCGCGAAATGTGTCACGCGCGCCCGTGCCAAGTCTACAGGCTGGCGTCGAGCGCCGCGAGGATCGCGCCGCCCATTTCTGCCGTGCTCAGTGGCGTGCCACCCTCGGGGCCCATCAGGTCCGCGGTGCGCGCACCATCTGCCAGCACGTTCTCGATCGCCTGCTCAAGACGCGCGGCTTCGTCCCCTTGGTCAAAGGAGTAGCGCAGCGCCATCGCAAAGCTGAGCATGCAGGCAATCGGGTTCGCTTTGCCCTGACCAGCGATGTCGGGCGCAGAGCCGTGCACCGGTTCGTACATCGCCTTGGGACGTCCGTTGGCCATCGGCGCACCCAGGGAGGCGGAGGGCAGCATGCCCAATGAGCCGGTCAGCATGGCGGCACAGTCGGACAGGATGTCGCCGAACAGGTTGTCAGTCACGATCACGTCGAACTGCTTGGGCGCGCGCACCAATTGCATTGCGCCATTGTCTGCATACATGTGGCTCAGTTCGACTTCGGGGTACTCTTCGCCCACCTTAGTCACGACTTCGCGCCACAGAATGCCGCTTTCCATCACGTTGGCCTTCTCCATCGAGCAGACCTTTTTGTTGCGGCGCATGGCGAGTTCAAACGCCGAGCGGGCGGCGCGTTCGATTTCGGATTCTGTATAGCGCTGGGTATTGATGCCAACGCGTTCGTTGCCCTCTTCGATGATGCCACGCGGCTCGCCGAAATAGACACCCGAGGTCAGCTCGCGCACAATCATGATGTCAAGGCCCGCGACAACGTCCTTTTTCAACGATGAGAAATCGGCCAGCGCGTCAAAGCATTGCGCCGGGCGCAGGTTCGAAAACAGATCCATCTCTTTGCGCAGGCGCAAAAGGCCGCGCTCGGGCTTCACGGAAAAGTCCAGATCGTCGTATTTCGGGCCACCCACGGCGCCCAGCAGCACGGCGTCCACCTCTTGCGCCTTGGCCATCGTATCGTCGTGCAGGGGCACGCCGTGTGCGTCGTAAGCAGCACCGCCAACCAGGTCGGTCGAGACATCGAACGCCAGATCACGTTTCGCGCCGTACCAGTCGATGACACGCATCACCTGGTCCATGACTTCGGGGCCGATGCCGTCGCCGGGCAGGATCAAGATCGACGGATTGGACATAGGCGAAACTCCTTTGATTGCTTGGGGTTTCGCCTACTCACCACCGCCCGAAGGGTCAAGGGCAAGGTCCGCCCAGACCAGCCTGTGACGGCTGGCTGTGGTGACCGTGTCGGCAAACGGGTCATCGGGCGCGGGCCATAGCACCCCACTGTCCACCACCATCCAGTGGACAGATGGCAAAACATAGCTGACGCGCAGATCACCGGGCAATGGATCGGTCCAGTCCACGGTGTCTGTGCCAAAGTGTCCCCGCGGGGACAGATTGATAAGCCGTTGATCTGAAAGGAGGCGAGTGATGGCGCTGCGCAATCCGCTGCCATCTTTGGGGTCAAGATTGGCATCACCGGCAATCACAAATGGCCCCCCCGGCGCGCTACCCAATGTTCCATCAAGGACGTGTTGCCACAGTCGGATTTCATCGTGATTGCGCTTGCCGTTGCGGTCCTCAGGCCCGTCGAAAACGGGCGGGCTGGCGTGGAACGTCATCAGCTGGAACGGCCCATCAGGTGTTTCGATGGGCACAATCCAATGCCCTGTGGTGGACAAACGTTGTGCGGCCTGCGCTTCGGGCGAGGGGAACGGCTCTCCGAGAACCTCTGGTAGCTGCGCGTCGGGCATATCGACCCAGAGGATGTCTGACAGGTCCTGGACTTCTGCCGTATCAATCGGCAGGCGCGACAGGATCGCCATACCGCCCTGCCCCGAAAAGCGCCCATACCCTTGCGCGTCCCGCGGGCCACCCAAGAGACCGTCGCCGTCCATATCCAACCCGGTCGGCATTCCGGTGTTGGGGCGCAAAGCAAAATGGTGCGGATATCCGGCGGCTTCGGCAAAGCGGGCCAGCGCCTCACCGGTCAGGTCATAGTCAATACTTTGCAGAGCAAGAACATCGGCGTCGGCCTTTGCGATCACGGCCAGAACGGCCGCGATCTGGTCATCTTCACCACGGGCCAGGTCCCGCAGGAACAGGCCCGGACCGTCGCGCTGAAGTTCGGTGTTGTAGGTTGCGATCCGTAGCGTGTCAGCTTGTGCCGTGACCCCGGTCAGCAAGGCGAGGCAGGCGGCGATCAGGCCAGCAGCAGTTCCGCGTCGGCGTTGGCGTAAGCGCGCTTGCGCTGGTCCTTGATCTTCTCGGCGATCCGCTGCATCGCGATGCCGCGCATGATCATGCTGGCAGGAAGGAAGGCCCATGCGCTCATCGTCCAGATCAGGGTTTGCGGGTTCTCAAGCGTGATCGGGTTTAGCAGGTCCGCGGCCATCTTGACCACCGCCGGAATGATGAACGGCAGCAGGAAGCCAAGCGCGATGTTGATCCGGGCATCGCGGTTCAGGCGGTAGAGCACATCACCACCCGCGGTCGGATCGAAAAGGGGCAGGTTGACCCAGACGTTAAAAGCGCCGCGCCGCCCGGGCCAGCCGAGGACACGGACCAGAAACAGAAAAACGGCCATAGCGGTCAAAGAAATCAGATAGGCAAGGCCCGCTGCGGTGCGCACGGACTGGACAATGTCATCGCTCACGTCCGCGGGCAGCATCAGAACCACCAGGCGCACGGGGCTGTAGGGAAAATCAATGCTGCCGCCGATGATTGTGCCCACAGAGGTGAGCGCGTCGGTCAACAATGTGGGATCCGTCTTGCCCCGGCAGATCACGCTGAGCAGAAACACGGTCGCAAAAAGCGACATGAAACGCAGGCGATTGAACGGGGCTGCATCCCGGAATTCGACGATGCTGGGACTTCTTGAATTATATTCCACAAAGGTCAGGAAGGCCGCCAAAAGTGCAACAAGAATAGTGGCTTGCGACGAATCCATGGATACACCGGGCACCACAAGGGCGGGTATGGCTATCATCAACGCCACAAGAAAGCCGCGTGTCGCGGCACCTGACAATCGTGCAATCACGTCTCTCGATCCCTTCAAACTGGCCAGCCGCGATGCGTTGCCGCGTGCTTGTTCCAACTTGATCCCACCGGGTCAGGCGGGTGCCTCATTTCTGCCCTATTTCTGCCTTGATTGACCCGGTCTCTCAAGCCTTGTGGTTAATGAAACGTAAACGGTTGGACATTTTGAGGGAGCGTGTGGTGCGTTTGTGCATCATTTGTGAGGCAGGATTTAGGCAGGGCGCAACATGTTGTGTTCGCGCCCTGCGGGAGGCATAGCGATGCACCATCACCATGCCATATCTTGGTTAAGGAAGGGTCAGACCCAAGGGCGGGCTTGGGCGGCCTGAGCCTCGAAGCTGTCGATGCTTGCCGCTTTCTCCATCGTCAGGCCGATATCGTCGAGCCCTTCCAGCAGGCAGTGCTTTTTGAAGGCGTCCACCTCGAAGCTGAAGCTTTCGCCGTCGGAGGTCGTCACCGTCTGATTTTCGAGATCGATGGTCATCCGGGCGTTGGCGCCCTTTTCGGCGTCCTTCATCAATACGTCCACGGCCTCTTGCGGCAGGGCGATGGGCAGGATGCCGTTCTTGAAGCAGTTGTTGTAGAAAATGTCGGCAAATGAGGTGGATATCACGCAGCGGATGCCGAAATCCTTGATCGCCCAGGGGGCGTGTTCGCGCGAAGAGCCGCAGCCGAAATTGTCACCGGCCACCAGAATCTCGGCATTGCGATACTGCGGCTGGTTCAGAACGAAGTCGGGGATTTCATTGCCCTGACGATCAAACCGCATCTCGTCAAAAAGGTTTGCACCGAGGCCCGAGCGTTTGATCGTTTTCAGGAATTGCTTGGGGATGATCATATCGGTGTCGATATTGACCAGCGGCATGGGCGCCGCGATCCCGGTGAGTGTTTCGAATTTATCCATTTTTGTTAACCTTTCTAAGGTTCGCGGTGGGCTGAACCCCACCCTACATCTTGTGGTGTGGTGCGGCGGGGGGCGTGTGCACAATGTGTGCACAACCCGTACACAGGCCGTGCACCGGTTGGGGGCGGAACCCGGTTTGGGGTCCTGACGTTTCGTGTTCAACGATATGAAACGAGGAGTTGGTCATGTCATACAGCGAAGGCACGCAGGTCGAGTGGGATTGGGGCAATGGCACCGGGACGGGTAAGGTCGTGAAGGTCTATACCCAGAAGACGACGCTCAAGATCAAGGGCAGTGAAGTGACCCGTGACGCGAGCGAGGATGAACCAGCCTACAAGATCGAGCAGGACGACGGCGACGAGGTGCTGAAGTCCGACAGCGAGGTGCGCAAGGCGTCTTAGGTTGGTCATATCTTGTTTTGCCCCAAGGCTCATCCGACCCTTTGGGTGGTCTTCGCGAAGACGTGCCCAAGGCGCGGATGAGCGTTTGCCTCACATCAACTCGCGCACATCCGTCAGTTTGCCGGTGATCGCAGCCGCCGCCGCCATGCCCGGAGACACGAGGTGCGTGCGGCCTTTGTAGCCTTGGCGACCTTCGAAGTTGCGGTTCGAGGTTGACGCGCAGCGCTCGTCCTCGGCCAGTTGATCGGGGTTCATGGCAAGGCACATGGAGCAGCCCGCAAGGCGCCATTCGAAACCGGCTTCCTTGAAGATGTCCGCCAACCCTTCCTCTTCGGCCTGCGCACGGACCAGGCCCGAGCCGGGGACGACCATGGCGCGTTTGACCTTGATCTTCTTGCCCTTCAGGATCTCTGCCGCGGCACGCAGGTCTTCGATCCGACCGTTGGTGCAGGAGCCGATAAAGACGGTGTCGATCTCGATATCTGACAGCGGTGTGCCGGGGGTGAGGCCCATATAGTCGAGCGAGCGCTGGGCCGCGCCGACCTTGCCGCCTTCAAAGTCGTCGGCGGAGGGGACGGTTGCCGTGATCGGCAGCACGTCTTCGGGTGAGGTGCCCCATGTAACGACCGGCGCAATGTCTTCGCCCTTGATCGTGATGACCTTGTCCCAATGGGCATCGTCGTCGGAATAGAGCGTTTTCCACCACGCAAGCGCGGCTTCGAACTGCGCGCCTTTGGGGGCGTGGGGGCGGCCCTGCACGTATTCAAAGGTCTTTTCGTCCGGAGCGATCAGGCCAGCGCGTGCGCCGCCTTCGATGGCCATGTTGCAGACAGTCATGCGCCCTTCCATGGACAGGTCGCGGATTGCTTCGCCGCAATATTCGATGACGTAGCCGGTGCCGCCCGCGGTGCCGGTTTCACCGATGACCGACAGGGTGATGTCCTTAGCCGTGACGCCGGGGCGCAGCTTGCCCGTGATTTCGACCTTCATGTTCTTGGATTTCTTCTGAATCAGCGTTTGGGTCGCCAGCACGTGCTCCACCTCGGATGTCCCGATGCCGTGGGCCAGTGCGCCAAACGCGCCGTGTGTGGCCGTGTGGCTGTCGCCGCAGACCACGGTCATGCCGGGCAGGGTCCAGCCCTGTTCGGGGCCGACAATATGCACGATGCCCTGACGGACGTCGGACACGGGGTAGTAGTGGATGCCGAAGTCGCGCGCGTTCTTGTCGAGGGCCGCGACCTGAATGGCGCTGTCTTCGGTCATGTTCTTGGGGTCTTCGCGGCCCGCGGTGGTGGGCACGTTGTGGTCCGGCACGGCGATGGTCTTGTCCGGTGCGCGGACGGGGCGACCTGCCATGCGCAATCCTTCGAAGGCTTGCGGGCTGGTCACCTCGTGCACGAGGTGGCGGTCGATGTAGAGCAGGCAGGTGCCGTCGTCGGCCTCGTGCGCGACATGGGCATCCCAAATTTTATCATAGAGCGTCTTGGGGGACATGTGGTCCTCTCCCTTAAAGATACGGATTTCAGATGGATGGCGGGCGGCCAGCCTTATGTGCGCGCCAGCACCGTGTGCGTCGCCCCGAAAAAGCGTTCGCGCAGCCTGGCGCGGTCATCCATGTCGAACAGGCGTGTCATGCGTGCCAGATAACGGGATTCCATGCGCCGATCAAGCGAGGCGCGATTGATCACAGACCCGCAGCGTTGCATGTTGGGCGGAACGAGGGGGCAGGATGGCCAATCACACGGACGGCACCACCAACGAGATCGCGGATGCGCTGAATTCGGCGGCAGAAGCGGCCACGCTGGGCGAAACGCAGGATGGCGAGACGCTGCTTGAGGTCGTGGCCAATCTGAGTGCGCTTTTGCTGGGCCATGCCGAAACCTTGCTGTCGTCACTGTTGCGGCCCTGGGTGGCGTATCAGCTTGGGATTGCCCTGGTTGTCTTTGGGGTGGCGCATGTGTTGCGGCGGGTGCTGGGCCCGCGCATACGCGCCTGGATGGGCACGCGCGAGGGTTGGCCGAAATGGCGTATGCGCGTGCTTGTGGTCGTGCACCAGCGATTGCGCGCGATCTTTTTCGTGCTGCTCATGTGGCTGGTCGTGTTGATCATGCAGGAAATCACGTGGCCGTCGCGGTCCTATATCCTGGGTCTGATTGCGACGCTGGCCACCGCCTGGCTGCTGGTGGCCTTTGCCACACGGCTGATCCGGTCGATGTTCCTGCGGCGCATGGTGCGGTATGGGGCGTGGATTTACGTCACGCTTTACGTGCTGGGCGTGGTGGACGAGGCCGCAGAGATTCTGGATGCCGCGGCCTTCAGCATTGGCGATTTCCGCATCTCGCTGCTCTTGATTGTGCAGGGTGTGGTCATCATCGGGTTCTTGCTGGCGCTGGCGCGGTTCATCACGGTCACGACGTCCAGCCGCGTGCAATCGAACGAGGACATCTCGCCCTCGATGCGAGTGCTGATCGTCAAGGTCGTGCAGATCGTGTTCTACGCCATCGCGTTCTATGCGGGCGTGCGGGCGTTGGGCATTGACCTGACGGGGCTTGCCGTTCTGTCGGGGGCCATTGGTGTGGGTCTGGGTTTTGGCCTGCAAAAGGTCGTGTCGAACCTTGTATCCGGTGTGATCATTCTGCTCGACAAGTCGATCAAGCCGGGGGATGTGATTTCTCTGGGCGACACGTTCGGGTGGATCCAGACGCTGGGGGCGCGGTACGCGTCGGTGGTGACGCGGGACGGGCGCGAGTACCTGATCCCGAACGAGGATCTGATCACGGGCCAAGTGGTCAACTGGTCCCATTCGAACGACTTTGTCCGGCTCGATATCTATTTCGGCACATCCTATGGCTGTGATCCACACAAGGTGCGCAAGCTGGCCATCGAAGCGGCCAAGGGTGTGGAGCGGGTGCTGTCGAGCCGCCCACCGGTGTGTCATATCGTGGGGTTTGGCGACAGTTCGGTCGACTATATCCTGCGCTTCTGGATTACCGATCCGACGGGCGGGCTGACCAATATTCGTGGCAATGTGTATTTGGCACTGTGGGACGCGTTCAAGGAAAACAACATCTCGATCCCGTTCCCGCAGCGGGAGGTGCGGATGCTGGGGGAGGACGACGGATCATGATCCAGATTGCGGAAGGGGCGTGGCAAATCCCGGTGATGCCGCGCCAGTCGGTGAACTGTTATCTGCTGGGTGATGTGCTGGTGGATGCCGGGGTGAAGCGATCGGGTGCCAAGCTGTTGCGGGTGTTGCGGGGCAAGGCGGTGGCGGCACATGTGCTGACCCACGCCCATCCCGACCATCAGGGGGCATCCGCCGAGATGTGCAATGCACTGAACCTGCCGCTGATGTGTCACGCGGATGAACGCGAGGCAGCCGAGACCGGATATGTCTTGGGGTCCTTTCCCAAGCCGAAATCGCTGATGGCGCGGATGCAGCAAAGGTATTTCGCTGGTGCCGGACAGCCGGTCGCACGCACGTTGGTCGAGGGCGACAATGTGGGCGGCTTCGAGGTGGTCGAAACACCCGGCCACACGCGGGGCCATATCTCGTTCTGGCGCGCATCCGATGGCATTTTGATTGCGGGCGATGCCGCCGTGGGCATGAACCTGTTCACCACCGTGCCACGGCTTGGTCTGCCGCTGAAGGTCGCCACCTGGGACATGGACCAGGCGCGCGCATCGATCCGCAAACTTGCGGCGCTGAACCCGCGCCGTGTTGCTTTTGGCCACGGGCCCGCGGTTGCGGGCGCCGATTTTGTCGCATTTGCACATAGCCTGAGCTAGGCGGGGAACGGCGGGCAGGGTCCGGCGTTGGGTGTGCAAAGGAGACACCCATGCCCCATTCGCTCACCCTGCGCACCGTCGCACCCGTCACCCATGACACACGGCGCTACGTCTTTGGCCGCCCCGCAGATTTCGACTTTGCACCCGGACAAGCGGCAGAACTTGCGATCTGCCAGGACGGTTGGCGCGACGAGGCGCGACCGTTCACCTTCACCTCATTGCAGGGGGATGATGAGATCGAGTTTGTCATCAAAAGCTATCCAAGCCACAAAGGCATGACCGAAGAACTCGCGGATGTGGAACCCGGTACGGTCTTTGAAATGGACGGCCCTTTTGGTGCGATCCAGGATCGGGGGCCGGGCGTCTTTCTGGCGGCTGGTGCGGGGATCACACCTTTCATCGCCATCCTGCGCGCCCGCGCTCAAAAGGGTGATCTTGATGATTGCCACCTGATCTTTTCCAACAAACGCGAACGGGACATCATCCTCCGGGATGAGTGGCGCAAAATGGACGGCCTGCGTGTCGATCACGTGCTTGAGGAAGAAAAGGCCGAGGGCACGCATCACGGTCAGGTCGACGCGGGTTTTCTGCGTGACCGGGTCCAGGATACAGGGCAGATGTTCTATATTTGTGGTCCACAGCCCTATGTCGATGCCGTGCGCGATGCGCTGGACGAGCTTGGCATAGAAAGCGACCATATCGTCACGGAAGATGGCTGGTAGGCATTGCCTTCATTGAAATGTCGCGCGCGCATTGTTACCATTCAGATAGCCCAAGCGCCGGGGCATCTGACGGCGCGCTGACAAAGGAGGACAATGTCCTGTCAATCTCTGCCGACGCGGTGCAATCCGCCGATGGAGCCGCAGCTGTAATGGCTGCCCCTCAAACGCAGGCCACAAGCGAGGCAATCCTTGAGGCTGTGCTGTCTTCCCTCACCGATGACAAAGCCGAAGATGTCGTGCAGATCGATCGGCGCGGCAAGACGGCCATGGGTGACTACATGGTGATCTGTTCAGGCCGGTCGTCCCGCCAGGTTGCGGCGATCTCGGAAAAGCTGGTCGAGCGGCTCAAGGCCCGCTTTGGCATCTCGACCCGGACCGAAGGCAAGGACACCGGGGACTGGGTGCTGATCGACACGGGCGACGTGATCGTTCACGTGTTCCGGCCCGAGGTGCGCGAGTTTTACCAGTTGGAGAAGATGTGGCAGCCCGGCGCTGCCGCGACCAACTGATCGCGTAACGCACGATGCGCGTGCATATCTGTGCGGTGGGCCGCCTGCGGGGCGGTCCCGAGAGCGATTTGGTGTCGGACTACGTCACCCGCTTTGACCGCACGGGCCGGGCGCTTGGCCTGGGCCCTTTGACCCTGACCGAAGTGGACGACCGCAAGGGCGGTGGTATGGCGGCGGAAGCCGATCTGCTGCGTCGCGCGGCGCCCAAATGTGTCGTGATCTGTTGTCTGGATGAGCGCGGCAAAGTTGAAGCGTCGCCCGCCTTTGCCAAGCGGTTGGCCGGGTGGCGCGATGCGGGGCGCGGCGACGTTGCCTTTGTCATCGGGGGCGCGGACGGGATTGATCCGGGCTTGCGGGCCGAAGCGGATCATTTGCTGTCATTCGGGGCGATGGTGTGGCCGCATCTGCTGGTGCGGGTGATGTTGGCGGAACAACTGTATCGTGCGGCCTCTATACTGGCGGGCTCGCCTTATCACCGGGTGTGATCCAAAGGCCGCTGCGCGACACGATTCATTTTTTATTGGGGGCCAGCCCCCAAACCCCCGGAGTATTTTCGGCCAGAAGAAGGGGCCTTTAGCTGCCGGGAAGGGACACGATTGTGGTGCCCTCGTTCCAGCCTTCGGGCAGGTCGCGGGCCTGGACCTGCACTTGGGTTGTGCCCGCCGGGATGACCACGCCATCAAGGCTGCGGGTGAAAGGCTGTTCGTTGACATGCGGGTGGAACAGCACGCGCATCCCCAATTCGTTGCCGTCCATGTCCAGCACGCGCCAGCCATCGGCATAGTGGTCCCATCCGGTGTCCGGATGGCTGATGGTCACCGAAAATCGGTAGGTGTCGGTGCCGGTTTGGGTGACGGTCACATCTTCGATCACCGGTTCTTCGGCAAGGGCGGGGGTTGCGGCGAGCAGGAGGGGGATCAGGCGTTTCATGAGGCTCAGGTTAAGGCGGATGGTTCGGCCTGTCATGTCACGTGTCTGTGCCCAGCAGGATCGTGCGCGAGTTCGAGGCAAATTCCCGCCGCCAGATCACCGCGAGCGTGAAGATCGTGGCCGCCAGCAGCGCGATGGGGCCGGCGAGCCAGGCGACACAGGCCAGCGCGAAATAGACGGAGCGCAGTCCGCGGTTGAACGAGCGCGCGGCGGTGATGTTGATTTCCGCAGCCTGCGCCGCGCGCGGGGCGCACAGCGGATCGGCCGCGTCATTGGGCACGGCGGCCATCACCACAGCCGCATATCCGAAAAGCCGGTTGGCCCAGACGAATTTCAGGAATGCGTTGGTCAGGAACAGGGCCAGAGTCAGCATTTTCGCTTCCCACACGAAGGCGGGTGTGTCCATAAGGATCAGGTCATTGGCAATGCCAGTGAGCCGTTCGGCGTTGCCGATCAAAGCCAGCGTACCGCCAATGGCGATGACCGAGGTAGAGGCGAAGAAGGCGGTGCCCTGGCGCAGGCTTGCCACGACCTGTGCGTCGAAGATTCGCGGTTCTCGGGTGATCATTTGCTGCATCCACGCGCGGCGGTAACCGGCCATGATCTGAGAGGTGGACGGGTGTTTGGCGGCGGGGTGTTCGATGCGCCATCCGATCACAATCCAGCCCAGCAGCAAAAGCGCCAGGGCGGCAAAATCGAGCGGTGTGAAATAGGCAAATCGGTCAATCCAGGTCATGGCTGCGGTCTTACACCGCAAGGATCGGGATTGCATCCCGGCGAAATTGGTCATATTATTTTACCAATCACCGGAGGATAGCTCATGGAAATGCCAACCCCTGATTCGGATGTGCTGGCGCGCAAGGCGCGTGTCGTCGAGCGGTTGCGGGGTGTGTTGCCCGTGGATGCGGTGATTGATGACCCTGCAGAAACCCGCGCCTATGAATGCGATGCGCTCACAGCCTACCGCTGTCCGCCAATGGTCGCGGTGTTGCCCGCAACCACGGCCGAGGTGTCGGATGTCTTGCGCATCTGTCACGAGGAAGGTGTGCCCGTGGTCCCGCGCGGATCGGGGACGTCGCTGGCCGGGGGGGCACTGCCCACCGCCGATTGCGTGATCCTGGGTGTGGCGCGCATGAACGAAGTGCTTGAGACGGATTACGACAACCGGTTCATCCGGGTACAGACCGGGCGCACGAACCTGAGTGTGACCGGCGCGGTGGAGGCAGACGGGTTCTTCTATGCGCCCGACCCGTCGAGCCAACTCGCCTGTGCGATCGCCGGCAACATTGCGATGAATTCGGGTGGGGCGCATTGCCTGAAATACGGGGTGACGACCAACAACCTGATGGGGGTGACCCTGGTGCAGATGGACGGCACCGTGGTCGAGATCGGCGGCGCGCATCTGGATGCGGGTGGTTTGGACCTGCTGGGTGTCATTTGCGGGTCCGAGGGGCAATTGGGCGTGGTGACCGAAGCGACCTTGCGCATTCTGCACAAACCCGAGGGGGCGCGACCTGTGCTTATGGGCTTTGACAGTGCCGAGGTGGCGGGTGCCTGCGTGGCCGATATCATCAAGGCGGGTGTGCTGCCTGTGGCCATCGAATTCATGGACAAGATGCTGATCGAGGTCTGCGAAGATTTCGCCAAGGCGGACTACCCGATGTGCGGCGCGCTGTTGATTGTCGAGGTCGAAGGGTCGGATGCAGAGATTGACGCGCAACTGGCGCTGATCACCGACATCGCCAAGCGCCACAATCCGGTGGCGTTGCGCGAGAGTGCCTCGACCGAGGAAAGCGCGCGCATTTGGGCGGGGCGCAAGGCGGCGTTTTCGGCCATCGGGCGCGTCAGCGATTACATGTGCCTGGACGGGACGATCCCGGTGTCGGAGCTGCCATATGTCCTGCGCCGGATCGGCGAGATGTCGGAAAAGTACGGTCTGCCCGTTGGCAACGTGTTTCACGCCGGTGACGGCAACATGCACCCGCTGATCTGCTATGACGCCAACAAGCCCGGCGATCTGGAACTGTGCGAAGAGTTCGGCGCCGAGGTGCTGAAACTGTGCGTCGAGGTGGGCGGCTGTCTGACCGGTGAACACGGCGTGGGGATCGAAAAGCGGGATTTGATGACCTATCAATACGCGCCTGCCGATCTTGAGGCGCAGATGGCCGTCAAGGATGTGTTCGATGCCAAGTGGCTGCTGAACCCGGCCAAGGTGTTTCCGCTGTCGGTCTCGGAACAGCGGCGTGCCGCACGGATGGCAGCTGAGTAAAGGGGGCCAGCCCCCTCGGCCTGACGGCCTCACCCCCGGGATTTTTTAAACAAGAAGTGAATGGTGATGACGACAGAGGACGATATTGCGAGCGCCGTAGCAGCCGCCACGGGCCCTCTGGCCATTCGGGGTGGCGGGACCCGCAGCGTTGGCCGCCCGGTAGTGGGCGAGGTGTTGGACGTCTCAAGCCTGTCGGGTATCACCCTTTACGAGCCTGGCGCGCTGACCATTGTGGCACAGGCGGGCACGCCACTGGCCGAAATCGAGGCCACACTGGCCGCCGAAAATCAACGACTGGCTTTTGAGCCCTATGACCTCACCGGATTGCTGGGCACTTCGGGCGCGTCGACCATTGGCGGCGTCATGGCCACCAACGCCAGTGGGCCCCGTCGGATCATGGCGGGGGCCGCGCGGGACTTTGCGCTGGGCGTGCGCTTCGTCGATGGCGCGGGACAGGTCATCAAGAACGGAGGCCGGGTGATGAAGAACGTCACCGGCTACGATCTGGTCAAACTGATGTGCGGGTCGTGGGGCACGCTGGGCGTGCTGACCGAGGTCAGCCTGAAAGTACTGCCATCGGTCGAGACCGAGACGACACTTACGATCGACGGGCTGGACCCCGCGCGCGCGGTGGCCGCAATGAGCCGGGCGCTTGGATCGCCTTTTGAAGTGTCGGGTGCAGCCTGGGTCAACGGGCAGGTTTGGTTGCGCCTCGAAGGGTTCGAGGCATCCGTTGCCTATCGCGCGGGCATGCTGACATCGCTGCTGTCCACGTTCGGTGACGTATCGCGCATTGACGCGGAATGGACGACAGTGAGGGATGCCAAATCCTTGCACGGATCAGACGCGGTCTGGCGTGTATCGGTCAAACCCGGGGATGGGCCGACGGTGATTGCCGATCTGCCCGAGGGGTGTACGGCGATGATGGATTGGGGTGGCGGTCTGATCTGGATCGGGATGTCGGGGGGCGACATGACGGCCGCCCATTGCGGAATACAGCATCACGTCGCGGCCCTCGGCGGTCATGCGACCCTGATCAAGGGTCCCGAAGCCGTGCGCGCCGCTGTCCCCGTCTTTCAACCAGAGGCGCCGGGGGTGGCGGCCCTGACCACAGCGCTCAGGCAACGATTTGATCCCAACGGCATCCTGAACCCAGGATTGATGGCTGCATGATGATTGTGATCCTGTTTATTTTGGCCTTTGTCGTCGGCCCGGCGCTGTTCTTTGCGCTGGACCGGGCGGCGGGTCGGCCTTGGCCGCTCGCACTAGGTGTGACTGTGCTGGTGCTTGCAAGTTTCGTTGTGCGCGATGCGGGGGCGGTCGAGGTTACTCCCGCGCGCGGGCTTGCGAGCATCGCCCTTATCTGGCTGGCCTGGGTGCTTGTGATGGTGCTGGGCGCCCGCGCCGCTGGTCGTTTCTTGGACACACCGCGCGACCGGCGTTTGGCGCGAGTCATTGGTGCGGTGGGCACCACTCTTCCGTGGTTCGGCTTTGCCGCGTCTCAATGGATGGCGAGATAGAATGCAAACAACCTTTACCCCAGAGCAGTTGACCGACCCGCAAATCGAGCGGTCGAACGAAATTTTGCGCAATTGCGTGCATTGCGGGTTTTGCACCGCGACGTGCCCCACCTATCAGGTGCTGGGCGACGAGTTGGACAGCCCGCGCGGGCGCATTTACCTGATCAAAGACATGCTTGAAAACGACCGCGACCCGGACGAACGCGTGGTCAAGCACATCGACCGCTGCCTGTCCTGTCTGGCCTGCATGACGACCTGCCCGTCGGGCGTGCACTATATGCATCTGGTCGATCATGCGCGGGAATACATCGAAAACCGCTACAAGCGTCCCTTCACCGACCGGGCACTGCGGTGGATCTTGGCGCGCATCCTGCCCCACCCCATGCGGTTTCGTATCGCACTGCTGGGGGCCAAGATCGGTCGCCCGTTCGCGCGGCTGATGCCGGATGCCCGCTTGCGCGCGATGTTGGAGATGGCGCCGGATTTCATCCCGCCGGTCAGCCGCAATGACGACCCGCAAAGCTTTGCACCCGTGGCGCCGAAAAAGATGCGCGTCGCATTGATGACAGGCTGTGCGCAAAAGGCGCTGAACACCGATATCAACGACGCGACCATTCGCCTGCTCACCCGGCTGGGGTGCGAGGTTGTGGTGGCCAAAGGCGCGGGCTGCTGCGGGGCGCTGACCCACCATATGGGCAAGGCAGATGAAAGCCACAACACCGCGGCCAAGAACATCCGCGCCTGGGCGCAGGAGATGGACGGTGACGGGTTGGACGCCATTGTCATCAACACCAGCGGCTGTGGCACCACGATCAAGGACTACGGCCACATGTTCCGCAATGATCCACTGGCCGACGATGCAGCGCGCGTGGCGGGGATCGCCATGGATGTGAGCGAAGTGCTGATGAAACTGGACCTGCCCGAAGGCGATCCCAAGGGCATGACGATCGCGTATCATGCGGCCTGCTCACTGCAACACGGCCAGCAGATCAAGACCTTTCCCAAGGACCTGCTCAAGCGCGCGGGATACAACGTTGTCGAACCAGCAGACAGTCATCTTTGTTGTGGGTCTGCAGGGACTTACAACCTGATGCAGCCCGAGATTTCCAAGCAGCTGAAAGCGCGCAAGGTGCGCACTCTGCAAGCGAAAAACCCCGATATCATTGCGGCGGGAAACATCGGTTGCATGATGCAGATCGGGTCTGCCGCCGGGGTGCCGGTGGTGCACACGGTCGAGCTGCTGGATTGGGCCACGGGCGGGCCGCGTCCGGCTGCACTCGACCGCCATCCAGGCGACGCGCCGATTTTACGCTAAATTGTGCGCGTGCCCTAATTTCGCCGATATTCGATCCTAGACCTGTGACATCCCTGTGATCGGAGTTGTGTGTGTGATGCGCCGAGGTATGGCTTTTGTGTTGCTCGCGGTCCTTTTTGCGACCGCGGCAACTGCGCAGGACGGGCAGTTGCGCCGCCTGAACACCGGCGCGGACGCCGCCGGATGGGAGGCCGTGGGACGGCTGAACATCGGCGGCACAGGCTTTTGCACCGGCGCGCTGATCGCGCCCACGCTTGTCCTGACCGCGGGGCACTGCCTTTATGACAAGAAAACGGGTGATCGGATTGATCACACCCAGGTCGAGTTTCTGGCTGGCTGGCGCAATGGCCGCGCCTCTGCCTATCGCGGTATCCGCCGGGCGGTGGTGCATCCCGACTACAGCTACGCAGGCCATGTGAAATCCGAAGGCGTGCGCAACGATCTGGCCCTGCTCGAGCTTGAGCGGCCGATCCGTGACGGCAAGATCACGCCCTTTGAAACGGCGGCCCAGCCGCGCAAAGGGGCCAAGGTGGGCGTTGTCAGCTATGGCGCGGGACGGTCCGAGGCCCCATCGCTGCAAGAATTATGCCGCGTGCTCGCACAGCAGGACGGGCTGCTCGTGACATCGTGCACGGTCGAGTTTGGCAGCTCTGGTGCCCCCATCTTTGTGATCGACAACGGACGGGCACAGATCGTGTCGGTCGTGTCGGCCAAGGCCGAGGTCGAGGGCAAGGCCGTGTCGCTGGGCACATCCCTGGGGGCTCCACTGGCGCGGCTTCAGGCCGAGCTTGTGGCACAGCGGGATGACATCAGCCCGCGCATTTCCGGCGGCACGCGCCGGGACACCGGTGCAAAGTTCATCAAACCATGAAGCCTTTGCTGCTCATCCTTGCGCTGCTCGTGTCACCGGCGGTCCAGGCACAGACAACCGATTTGCGCACGCTTGACACCGACTATTCCGCAGCCAGTTGGAAGGCCGTTGGTCGGATCGACTTTGGCCGCGGTGCCTTCTGCTCGGGCACGCTCATTGCGCGCGACCTGGTGCTGACCGCGGCACATTGCCTCTATCAACCGGACACCGATACACTCTGGCCCACCGAAAGCATCCGTTTCAGCGCCGGACTGCGCGCGGGCGATGCGGTGGCGACCCGCCGGGCCTCAGATGCCGCGGCCCACGCGCGCTTTGACCCGGTGGGACCGCTGACAGCCAAGAATTCAAGCTTCGACGTGGCCCTGATCCGGCTGGAAGAGCCGATTTCAACCTTCGAGGTGCCTCCCTTCTATGTCCATGACGGACGGATCGAACCCGGTCCCGTCAGTGTGGTCAGTTATGGCCGCGGGCGCGAGAACGCGCAGTCACGCCAGAAGGAATGCCAATTGCTCGACCGTGCGGATGACGCGATGCTGTTCGACTGCAATGTCACCTTCGGTTCCTCCGGCGCGCCTGTTTTCACGCACAAGAACGGGCGCGGGCAGATTATGTCCGTCATCTCTGGTATGATGCAGATCAACGGCGCCAAGCGCGCCATTGGCATGGTCCTGCCCGAGCGCGTAACCGAGTTGAAACGCCAGATGCGCATGCAGGTGGCCCCGCCCACAGCGAAGGTGCGCCGCATCACCGTGGGTGGCGGCAATCGCAATACGACCGGGGCGAAATTCATACGGCCCTAAGGGTCTTGAACGCCCGAAAATCCTCACCACATTATGGTCATCGGATGCCCGAATGGGGTCCGACCATAGCAACCTTGCGGGTTTGTCCAGATCGGAAAACCCGCCGTTAATCGCTCAAGAGACGAGGATGACATGCGTACATACGACTTTGCACCGCTTTACCGCGCGACCGTTGGTTTTGACCAGATTGCGGACCTGATGGACCGGGTCACGGCAACCGACAGCAACGCGAACAGCTACCCCCCTTACAATATCGAAAAGACCGACGATGATGCCTATCGCATCTCAATCGCCGTTGCCGGGTTTTCAGACGCCGACCTGGGCGTTGAGGTCAAGGAAAAGTCGCTGATCGTCACGGCCAAGAAAGCCGACGAGCAGGACAAGACCTACCTCCACCGTGGCATCGCAACCCGCGCGTTCGAGCGCCGCTTCCATCTGGCGGACCATGTGGTTGTGACCGGCGCGTCCCACGTGGACGGCATGTTGCACATCGACTTGGTGAAAGAGGTGCCAGAGGCCCTCAAACCTCGCCGGATCGAGATTGCCAACCAAAAGGCGATTGAGACCGACGTGGTTGACGCCAAGGCCGTGAACTAAAGCGAAATCGGATTAACCTGCAACAAGCCTGATCATCTAGCGCGTTGAAATCTTTAATTTCAGGCAGTGTTAGGTGATTCAGATTTTCCGACTTCTGCGCTAAGTCCAACCCTTCCTCCCTGTTGGACGGACCCGGGATGCGCCACGCATCCCGGGTTTTCTCGTGTGATCAGGTCTCGTGATCGGGATGCTGATGTGACACCACCGTGGCATTCCATTCTTCGTCGGCCGAACGCAGGTCTTCGGGCTTTTCGGGCAGCGTGTTTAACCCGGCAAAGCACTCCCGCGCGTATCGGGCGTTCACCTGCACCTCGGGGGCGGCCACATCGGGCGTGTCCAGCGCGCCGATGGCAATTTCGACCCCACCGTCGAACTCATAGCTCAGCGGTGTGCCGCATGTCTTGCAGAACCCCCGCCAGTTGGTGTTCGAGCTGTGAAAGATCGACCGCGCGCCCCGCGTCCACGTGATGTCGTCGGGCGCAACCTCGACCAGCGGCGCAAAGAGGTTGCCAAAGGCCTTTTGACACATGCGGCAGTGGCAAATTGAAGCCTTGCCCAGCTTGCGGATGGAAAAACGGACAGCGCCACATTGGCAGCCACCGGTGACATTTTGCTCGGACATCATGCATGCTCCGCCTGGTTCAGCGTTGTCCTAGCAGAACGGGATGACGATGGCATATGCCCAGTCACCGGCCCGCCGACAGGGCCAGCCCATCCGCCACAGCGGTGAACACCTCCGAAAAGGAATGCCGCGCGTCGGGGAACAGGTTGCCCATCGTGTTCGTGACCATCGACATCAGGCTCGACCCCCCGACATAGATCACCTGATCAATCTGACCCGCACCAATCCCGGCCATCTTCAGCGTGTCCTCCGCCCCCTGGCGCAGCGTCTGCGCATGTGGCGCAAGAATGCCGCGCAAGTCGGCTGTGGGCAGCGGCGCACTCAGGCCCCTTGCGACCTGCCCCAATGCGATGGTGGCGTCCTGATCCCCTGAATTGGCGTCGATCTTTCCCTGTTCGACCGCAAAGGCGACGTCGTGCCCCAATTCATTTTCCAGCACCGTTTCCAACCGCGCCATCTTGTCCCGCTCCTCCGCCAGTTGCGCCATATCGCGCGCCATGCGGCGGGTTTTGGCGGTATAGAGAAACGGGATTTTCTCCCACGTTGCCAGATCGTTAAAGATCGCCTTGGGCGCAGGCAGTGTGCCCGGACCGATGGCATTGCGGATCAGCGTGCCCGCCCCCAGCAGCGGCATCACCCGGTCAATACTGATCGAACGGTCAAAATCCGTGCCCCCAATCCGTACACCGTGATTGGACAGTATCTCTGCCTCATTGTTTCGCGCGCGAAACAATGAGAAGTCGGATGTCCCGCCCCCGATATCCACGATCAGGCCGATAGCGCCGGGGTGATCCAGCGCCCCGCTGGCGATGGCGGCCGCTTCGGGTTCGGGAAGGAATGACACCTCCTTGAACCCGGCAGCCAGATAGCAGGCCCGCAGATCGGCCTCGGCCTGCGCCTCGCGCGGATCGCCAGTGCCGTGAAAGACCACCGGACGACCCGACAGCGCGTGGTCAAAGTCGTGACCCGCCTCGGCCTCTGCCCGCCGCTTCACCTCGGCCAGAAAGCGGGCGATGATGTCGACAAAGGTGATCCGTTCATTCAGAAGCTGCCGCTTTTCGTGCATGATCGAGGTGCCCAGCACCCGTTTCAGCGCCCGCATGAACCGCCCCTCGATCCCGTCAAGCAGGGCGGCGTTGGCCGGGTGCCCCATCAGCATCTTGCGCGCGTCATAGTCGAAAAAGACGGTTGTTGGCAGGGTGGTCTGCCCCGATGCCATGCTCACCAGGTGCGGTTTGCCGTCCCGGACATATCCCGCAGCCGAGTTCGAGGTGCCGAAATCAATGCCCAAAACATGTGCCATCCCGTCCCCTTGCGCCTGCGGAAAGGCGCGGGGTTTAGGCGCTGGGGCGCATGGCGTCAACCGGGCCTCAGACCTGCGGTGTCGCGCCGCCCAGCACCGTGCGGAACCAGCCAGTGTCGATATTGCCGCCGCACAGGATGACACCGACCTTCTTGCCCGCCATCCGGTCGCGTTCCTGCATCAGCCCGGCCAGCGGCGCGGCTCCGGCCCCTTCGGCCACGTTGTGGGTGGCCGTGAAATACAGACGGATTGCCTCGGCCACCGCGTCATCGCTGACGGCAATGATCCGTTCGGCACCTTTGGAATAGATATCGAACGCCTCTTGCACGGGAATGCGCACCGCCATGCCATCGGCAAAGGTGCTGGCCGAGTTCGTCTCGACCAACCGCCCCGCCTCGACCGACAGCTTGGCGGTCTGCGCCTGATCCGACACCACGCCTATCACTTTGGTGGACAGCCCCAGCGCATCACGTGCCAAGATGGTTCCGCAAATGCCTGACCCGCAGCCAATGGGGACATACACAGTGTCAAGGTCGGGCTGCGCGCTGAAAAGCTCATAGGCATATGTCGCGACACCCCGCACCAGCTCCGGGTGATAGGGTGGGACGATGAACAGACCCTCCTCGTCGGCCACACGAAAGGCCTCTTCGCGGGCTGTGTCGAAGTCGTCACCAAACTCGATCAATTCCGCGCCAAAGGCTTCCATGGCTGCATTTTTCTCGACCGAATTGCCGCGCGGCACATAGACCTTGGCGGTCAGCCCCGCATTTGTTGCGGCCCACGCCTGCCCCTGCCCATGGTTGCCCCGCGTCGCGGTGCAGATGCCCGGCACATCCGGGTGCGTGCGGGTCAGCCAGTCCATGAAGGTCAGCGCACCGCGCACCTTGAACGCGCCGGTGGGCGTGTGGTTCTCGTGCTTGACCCACACCTCGGCCCCCGTGGCGGCACTCAGCAGCGGCCAGTGGTGTTGCGGCGTGGGTGCCATGCGGGCGTGGACAAAGGCGGCGGCGGTCTCAAGATCGGATCGGGTCAACATGGGTGCATCTGACCCCGATCACCCCTCGGCGTCCAGCCCCTTGCCCTCGAACCAGTCCATGACCTTTGCGGCCCATCCCTGCGGAGCGCCATGTCCGCCCTTGTGCAGCATCAGGCGCAGGTCACCGTGGGCGCAGTCGGTCCAGTGGCGGAACCACAGATCGCCTTCGAAACCGTTGCGCTCGGGTTGGCGCGCGTCGCAGCCATTGGTCTCGCGCAGGATTTTCAGCGACGCCCAGACATCACCCTGCACCACCGCCCCGTTGGCGAATGAGCGCCCCTCAAGCGGGACGGTCCGGTCATTCCAGCCGTGGGTATGGAACAGGCGCACGGGGGCCTCGCAAGCGGTGGGCAGATCGTCCCAGAAGGCCCCCGCCAAGGGTGCATAGGCATCCGCAAAGTCGGGTTGCTGGCACGCCATGTCCCAGACAAAGGATCCGCCGCGCGAAAACCCGGCGAGAAGGACCGTTCCATCGCTCACCCCGGTGCGTGCGCGCACATCGGCCAGCACCTCGGGCAGAAAGTCAAAGTCCTGCCGGTCGTATTCCAGCCCCTTGCCGCGCACGGACCAGTCCCGCTTGAACCGGCGCGTGGGTTGGTCCCCGTCGGGGGCCACAAACACGTAGCCGCGCGCCAGCGCCTCGCGGGCGAGGCCCGAGTTGAGCAGTCCACGGCCCCGTCCCCCGCCACCGTGCAGATGCATCACAATGCCCTTGGCGGCGGCAACATCGGGCGTGGCCATGTGATAGTTGCCCGACGGCAGCGTACAGGCATCGTCAGGCCCGCCGCAGGCCAGCACGGGCAAGGGGATCGGGGCAAGGGCAAACAGGGCGGCAAGAAGGCGGGACATAGGGACGCTCCGGGACCAGGGTGTGGCCCAGTTCAAGCCATCGGGAGCGGCGACGCAATTCACGACCGCGTCAGGCGGGACAAGTCGGTCGGGCAGATGCCAGTTGCAGGACCGCGCGCATGGCACGATAAACGGATATAGAAACCAGCGGCGAAGCCGCGGCACCACGACCACGAGGGACGGATATGACACGGACAGCAGCGATGCTTGCAGCAGCGGCGGTGATCCTTGCCGCCTGTGACGAGACCACGCAATCGGGCGGAGATGGCGGGCCGTTCATCAACCCGCTCCCGGACCGTATCGTGGCTCTGGCCGACCCCCGGCAGGACCTGACGGCGGTGAAGGTTGATCCAGTCGATGGCTGCCTTGTCTATCGCTATGTCGGCCCGGTCGAGACGACCTTCCTGCCGCTGCGATCAAAGGAAGGGCGCCCGATCTGCACCCGTCCGGCGGCTGAGACGACACCGGCCACCTGAGGCTGGCGCTGAACCCTGATTGAGAGGGGCTTTATCGCGCACGCCAACTGAAAGGTAAAAATGTCAGATCAGCGCTTTCAGCAGATGCCACTCCGCGCGCGCTGATGTCAGCATATTTTACTGTGTGCTTCGCAGGCATCCGATGCCATGGCAGCCAAGGTGCGAGGGGCCGACCTCAAGACCAGCCCCGCCGGAGGCGGGCAGAAAAAAATGCTACAAAAGCGCGGCGAGTTTGAGCCGCTGGATTTTTCCAGACGGGCCTTTCGGCAGTTCGTGAAGAAAGTGAATGCTGTCGGGGGATTTGAATTTTCCCAGCCGTTTTTGGCAAAGCGCGATCAAGGTCGCCTCGGACAAGTTCGACCCCGGCTTGACGCTCACCGCCGCCTCGACCGTTTCCCCATAGCTTTTGCAAGGCCGCGCAAACGCGGCGGCTTCGATGATATCGGGCTCTGAATAAAGCACCTCGTCAATCTCGCGGGGGGCAATATTCTCGCCGCCCTTGATGATCAGCTCTTTCAGGCGACCGGTCACAAAGACATAACCGTCTTCGTCCATGTGACCAAGATCGCCCGTCCGCAGCCACTCACCGGCAAATGTCTTGGCCGTTGCCTCGGGGTTGTGCAGGTATTCGACCATGACGTTGGGGCCGCGTATGGCAATTTCGCCTTCTTGAAAGGCCGGTGCATCCTGCAGATCTGCGGTCAGGATGCGTATTTCATTGCCATAGACCATGCCGGGTGACCCGATTTTTCGCACCCCCGGCGGCAGTGGGTTCGACAGGATTTGCGCTGCTGTCTCTGTAAGGCCCATGGTTTCGATAATCGGAACGCCAAAGCGGTCTTCGAAGGCGGTTTGCGTCTCTACGGCGAGCGCTGACGAAGCCGAGCGGCCAAAGCGGAGGCGGTGTTTGACCGCAGCGCTGGGGTTGGTGTCACTGTGCAGCAAATGGCTGATGATCGTCGGGACAACCGAGAACCATGTGACCTGCGCGCGCTCAGCCTGGTCCCAGAACTGACTGGCCGAAAACCGGGCCGTCATGGCCAGCGATCCACCAGAGACAAGCGACCCCATCAGCGTCACGCACAGCCCGTTGATGTGATAAATTGGCAAAACACAAAACCCGCGATCCTTTGGCGACAGCTGATGCGCCAGGGCAGTGGTCCACCCGCCTGCCAGAAGGCTGGCATGGGTGTGCACAACGCCCTTGGGGTCTCCGGTTGTGCCGGAGGTATACATGAGCAAAGCGTGCTGCGTGGCGTCGAACGCGGGGATGTCGGCGCGCTGTTCAAGCAACTCGGGCGTCAGAATGACCAACCGGTCCGACGCAATCTGCTGGATCAAGTCGCGCTGGCTGTCGTGGACAAATGCAAAGCGTGCGCCGCTATGGGTGAGCGCATAGGCGATGGCATCGGGCCCTGCGGCCAGATTGATCATGGTCGCGCGAAATCCCCCATACAGGGCGGCATAAAGCGCAACCACCCCGGCCGGCCCGTTTGGGTGAACAATGGCGACGCTTTCGCCCGGCGACACGCCCAGGCCAGCAAGCCCCTGGGCCGTGCTGCGCGCTTCGTCTCGCAAGCGTTGCCATGTCAGTCTGTCGTCTGTTTCCGGGAAGACAATGGCAACGTCGTCTGTCTTTGCACGGGTGTCGAGCCACTCCCGGACCGTGCCCGCGGGTGGCGCATCTTTTTCCAGGATCATTTTCCGGCCTCGCTCCAATAGGCGCTGAAAATGTCATCCAGTTCCGGTTCATCCGCGGGAATTTCACGCACGATCTTGGTGGTTTGCATGAAGTGCCGCCAATGCAGGTTTGTGTCGATAGAGTTGCCGCCCCAGGACCCGCAGCCCATCGAAAGCGAAAACGGCATGCCGTTGGTAAATGACCCACCGGTCGCAAAGGTATGCGCCTGATTGACGATCACGCGGCTAGTGGGGATGGCCCGGGCGAGGATCATCGGTCGATCATCGACAGAGGTATGAATCCCAACCGAATGCCCGGACCCCTGATACAATTCGATCTCGCGCGTGATCCGCACGGCATCGGCGAAATCCTTGGCGCGGTAGACCGTGAGCACTCGACTGAGCTTCTCGCCGGACAGCGGGTATGCCGGTCCGATGCCGGTGGTTTCGACAGCCAGAAATGATGTCCCCGGCGGGACCTCATGGGTTAGCCCAAGTGCTGCGATCATTTTGTCGGCGTCTTGCGCGATGGCGCGCGGGTTCAGCTGGCCCTTGACCCAAAGCTTGTCCGTCACTTTGGTGTCATCGGCGATGAGCGCGCCGCCGGTCCGCGCCATTTCCGCTGCGAACGCATCGTAAACCGCATCCACGACAACCACCGCATTTTCAGACGAGCAGGAGGTGGCGTTGTCAAAGGTCTTGGAAGCTTTGATCTTGTCGGCGGCGGCGGCGAGGTCCGCGGTTTCATCGACGATGACCGCCACGTTGCCCGCCCCGACCGCCAGCGCTGGCGTGCCCGAGGTATAGGCCCGCTTCACATTGTTCTGGCTGCCGGTCACCACGATGAGGTCGGCGATTTCCAAAAGCCGCTGGGTTTTCTCCTTGGAGCCTCTGCCCGGCACCATCTGGACAAGATCGCGGTCGATAGCGAGCTTGTCGAACTCTGCGTGGATGTACCCCAGGAGGGTCTCGCAGGTTGGCACGCCTTTTGGCGATGGGGACACCACTATGGCGTTGCCGCACTTCAGCGCGTTGATGATGTTGTTTGCGGGCGTGGCCCCCGGATTTGTCGACGGCACGACAGCCCCGATGACCCCGATGGGCCGCGCGACTTCGGTGATCCCCGTTTTCGGGTCGTCACTGATCACGCCATGCGTTCTGGCATGCTTGATGTCCCGCATCAGACCCAGCGTCTTGCGGTGATTTTTGGTGATCTTGTCGGGCACGTTCCCAAGGCCGGTCGTTTCAACGGCCAGTTCAGCCAGATGGCGGTTCCGAGAGGGTTCCATGATGGCCCATGCCGCAGCCAACGCAGCCCTGTCATATGCGTCTTGTGACCCGTTGGCCTCGAACGCCGCTTGCGCGGTGCGCGCACGGGCGACGATGGCTTCAATCTCGGCAATCGGATCGACACTGTTCATGGGAATACCCTGATTGAAGTGATGCAGCGCCCATCCCCGGGCGCTGCACTGTCTGTTCAGAGACCTGCAAGCAGTTCTTCGAGCGTCTCTTTGCGGGCGGCCCACATGTCCAGCACCTCATCACGGGTCATGATGTGCATAGGCGATCCGCCCGCGGCCATCCGGCTTTGGACGCGGCTGTTTTCGAACATTGCCGGGACCGTCGCCGCCAACTTGTCGATGATGGGCTGAGGCGTGCCCTTCGGCACCATCACACCGCGGAAGTTGACCGACGCATTGTCGATGTCAAAGCCCTGTTCCTTCATGGTCGGGACATCGGGCAGGAATTCTGCATTCCTTTCCAGATCGAACACGCCCAGGATCTTGACGTTGCCCGCCTGCTGCGCCCGATACGCGTCAGAGAGGTTGTTCACACCGCCCAGAACTTCGCCCGCGATCACCGCACGCATGGCGCCAGCGCCACCTTTGTTGTTCGGGATGTAGGCCAGCTTTACGCCCGCAGCCTTTTCAAGCTGCAGCGCCGCGATGTGGTGCCCGACGAACAGGCCTGCGCCTGAAAAGGTCAATCCGCCCGGATTTTCCTTGGCATAGGCAACCACGTCGTCCATCGAGTTGAAGTCGCTATCTGCGCCAACAACAAACACTGCCGGGTCTGCGCCCCAGTTTGCAATGGGTTCGAAGCTGTCGGCAGAGTAGGACACACCGCCTTCGATTGATTGCGCGATGAAGTGAGGGATGTTGTAGGCACCAAGCGTATAGCCGTCGGCTTCGGCTTCGGATGCGAACCAGTTCCACCCGACGCGCCCCCCCCGCGCCCGGGCGATTGACGATGGCGATGGGCATGCCAAGCGCGTCTTCATTGCCCGCCGTCATCGTGACGATCCGCGCCTGGAAATCCGTCGCGCCGCCAGCGCCATAGCTGACCATCATCATGATCGGACGTTCCGGATAGGCCTCGTGACCATCGGCGAACGCCGGTCCTGTTGCTGCGGCGAGGGCAATTGCCGCCCCTGCGATCCATTTTTTCATAGTTTCCTCCCAATGATTAAGGCTGGTTTTTTGTAGCTCAGAAAAAGATTTCGCGCGGTGTGAAGACATTCAGCAGCAGGGCGAAAAGTCCGTACATGACCGCCATGAACGCGACAGTGATCAGACCCCGCGTGACCCAGCTTTTTGAGCGTGTGTGCGGGGCGGGATCATACAGGCTGATCAGCACGAAAAACGCGATGCTGGTGGCCGTGTAAAAGCCCAGTGCCTTGCTGGCCCAGTAGATATAGACAATGGCAACGATCAGGCCGGGCAGCATGTTGCGCATTGCGCGCCCGCTGACCCCGTTGCCGACCTTGGTACGACCCATGATCGCCTTGCCGAATGTCCAAAGTGCCAGAACGGCAAACACGGACGAGATCAGTCGCGGGAAAACGAAGGCATCTGCCGGTTCTTGCGTGAAGCTGATATAGGCAATGCTCACACCCACACCTGCGATCAGGCCGGATGCAATGATGTGCTGATTGCGGGGCAGGTCTGTCATGTCAGCGCCTCTTCTTTTGCAACCGCGTCATCTTTGGTGGTGTAGCGGCGCTGCGCGATTTCCATCCAGACAGAGTACGTGATCGACACCAGCACAATCAGGATCAGAACCCAGTTCAGCCAGCCGGTGAAGAAGTAGGTGCCAACACCCACCGTGGCATCGGCGATCATTGAACCCTGAATGAAGTTTGCCTCGGCAATCGGGCCAAGGATCAGGCCCAGCACCAGCGGTGCCGCCGAAAATCCGAACCTTTCCAGGAAATACATGCCCAGCCCCAGCGTCGCCATGACATAGACGTCCCCCATCGAATTCTGCACCGAATAGCTGCCAAAGACGGCAAGACCCAGCACAATCGCAGCCATCACCGCGTGCGGAACCCGTGCGACACTCGCCGCAAGACCAGCGATGTAGAGGCCGAAAACACACATCAGGATTTGCCCAATCAACATGCTGTCGATGAAGGTCCATGCGACTTGCGGATAGTTCATGAACAAATCCGGACCCGGAAAGATACCGTGGATCAAAAGCCCGCCAAGCAGCACCGCGGCGGTCGGCGAGCCGGGGATGGAGAGTGTCAGCAGCGGGACAAGCGACGGCCCGACCATGGCGTTGTTCGCGCTTTCAGCCGCGATCACGCCTTCGCTATGGCCCGTTCCGAACTTTTCGCTTTCCTTGCTGAATTTCTTGGATTGGTCATAGGCAACGAGGCCCGCGATTTGACCACCAACGCCCGGGATCAGGCCGATGATCGATCCGGTCAGGGTGCCTATGGTCAGGGCCGTTCTGCGTTTGATCACCTCGATGAATGCCAGCCGGATCGGATGCTTTTTGACAGTGATCACCTCGGCGTCGTCGCTTGACCTGCCCTTGGTGAACATTGTGATCACCTGGGGAATTGCAAAAAGACCAATCAGGGCCGGGATCACGTTGATCCCGCCGCTGACAGCAGGGTGAAAGATAAACCGCTGCGCGCCCATGATGTCGTCAAAGCCGATGGTCGCGAGCCAGAGGCCGATGCAGCCCGACAGCAATCCTTTGACGACAGAGCTTGAATCGAGTGTGCCGATGACGGTGACCCCCAGAATGGCCAGCCAAAACAGATGCGACGGCCCAAAAGCCAAGGCCCATTGCGCCAGAACAGGGGTCAGAAAAATGAGGAGAAACACCCCGAACAGGCCACCGACCGCCGACGCCAGGAACGACAGTTGCAGCGCCTTGGCCCCTTCGCCCTTGGTTGCCATCGTATGGCCATCGAGCGTTGTGGCGATGTTGGCAGGCGCACCCGGAATTTTGAGCAAGATCGCACTGACCGCCCCACCGGCGACGGTCGACGTATAGGCGGCACCCAACAGGATCAGCCCTTGCTGTGGTTCGAGTTGAAAGGTGAAGGGGATCAGCAGCGCGACCGCCATCGTCGGTGACAAGCCGGGCGTCGCCCCAAGAAGCAGCCCGCCTACTGTCCCAAGCAACAACAGCCCGAAATTGATCGGGGTGAACACGTCGCCCATGTAGAACAGAAAGTCCATCGCGCCCAACCCCTCCCAAACTTAGGCTTGACCCGTTACGCTAAGCGATGAAAATAGTTTTGCAAATGTTTTCATAAATCGCGCGGATTTCCGGTCTATATGACTGAATCAAATAAGAAAAACGTTGATATTACCACTGTCGCAAAGGCGGCGCGCGTGTCTGCGTCTACCGTGTCTCGCTACTTCAATCATCCCGAGCTTCTGAAACCCGCGACTCGCAAAAAGATAGACACGGCGGTGCGGCGCACAGGCTACATACGCAACCGTGCAGCCCAGACCATTCATGGTATTCGCTCGGGCACCATCGGTGTTTTGATACCCACACTGGATCACGCGATCTTTGCCGAAGTGGTGCAGGCGTTCTCGGACGCTGTGGCAGAGCAAGGCTTTACAATTCTTCTTGCATCACACGGATACGACTTGCAGCGGGAATACGCGATCTTGCGCAAATTCCTGGAACACCGTGTGGATGGGATCGTCCTGACGGGTCTTGACCACGACGAGGCCGTTTTCCAGCTTTTGGACCAGCAGGAAATCCCCTGTGTGCTCATGTGGAACTACGCCGCGCGCACGCGCTATCCCTGTATCGGAACCGACAACGAACTGGCGGGGCGTTTGATTGCCGAACACATCCTATCGTTGGGGCATCGCAGGATCGCTTGCATGTTTCCGCCAACGAAAGGGAATGATCGCGCGCACGCGCGCCGCGCGGTTGTCCTGCGCGTGCTGGCAGAGGCAGGTGTTGTCGTGCCGGAGGCATGGTCGATGACGACCGTTTACAGCATCTCGGCATCCAAGCGCGATGTTCAGTTGCTCTGTGCAAATGGGCCACATCCCACGGCGCTTATTTGCGGCAATGACATTCTGGCAACCGGTGCGCTGTACGGGGCGCAGGCCGCCGGTCTGAACGTGCCAGACGACATCTCGATCGTTGGCATCGGCGACTTCAAGGGAAGCGCTGATATCGAACCGGCGTTAACAACCGTAAGGTTACCTGCCAAACAGATCGGGCAAGAGGCGGGCGATACTTTGGTGGACGCGATCATCAACCGGACCGACATGCAGAACAAAAGCCATCATTGCACGCCGACCCTGATCGAGCGGCAGTCAACGCAATCGGTACATGGCGCGCAGCGCCGTTAGGGCAACTCTTGCGACGGGATGATCTCAAAGAACGCACCGCCAGACCACACACCGAACCAGCCATCGTGATGTGTGCCCAGATCGACCAACCGGTAAAAGCTTTTGCGATCGATCAGTGCCTCAAGATCGGCACGGATCAGGATGTAAGGCGACGGTTCGCCTGTGCCTGCGTCGCGCTCAACGCGGATCGGATGCTCTGGCCCCGCCACGGCAGTGTCATCGACATGGGTCACGAAGGTCAGCACCTGATCGGCACCGTCGCCCGTTGCTTCGAAGTCAATGGCGACAAAAGGGGCGTCATCGACGGTGATCCCAACCTTTTCCACCGGCGTGACAAGGAAATACTTGCCATCCTCGCGCTTGAGGATGGATGAGAAGAGCTTGACCAGGCCGGGCCGCCCAATGGGTGTGCCCTGGTAGAACCACGTGCCATCCCGCGCGATCCGCATGTCCAGGTCCCCGCAGAATGGCGGATTCCACAGGTGCACCGGCGGCAAACCGCGTGTTTTTGCGGCAGTGATCGACGCCACAAGCCCTTCTGCATCGGGTGTCACGGTTTTTTGTCCGCTCATATCTTTTGCCATTCTCGTTACAGGGCATAGGTTGCTACAAAAGACCATATATCCCGAATGAAAGAGATGTCATGACCGACGCAGAGGACCTTGTTGCCGAAATCGAGAGCTTGGGTGGCAAGCTGGCCGAGGCCAAGGCCTCGATCACCAAGCGGTTCATTGGACAGGAACGGGTTGTCGACCTGACCCTGACGGCGCTGCTCTGCGGTGGGCATGGGTTGCTGATTGGCCTGCCCGGTCTGGGCAAGACGCGTCTGGTCGAGACGTTGAGTACAGTGATGGGGCTGGATGGCAACCGTATTCAGTTCACGCCGGATTTGATGCCAGCGGATATTCTGGGCTCGGAAGTGCTCGACACCGCCGAGGACGGGCACCGCGAGTTTCGGTTCGTGCCGGGGCCGATCTTTTGCCAATTGTTGATGGCGGATGAGATCAACCGCGCGTCCCCGCGGACCCAATCGGCGTTGTTGCAGGCCATGCAAGAGAAGACGGTGACTGTCGCCGGACAGGATCGCCCGCTGGGTGTGCCATTCCACGTGCTGGCGACGCAGAACCCGATTGAGCAGGAGGGCACCTATCCCTTGCCCGAGGCGCAGTTGGACCGGTTTTTGGTGCAGATCGACGTGCTCTATCCCGATCGTGGCACCGAGCGGGACATTCTGCTGGCCACCACCGGGACCGAGGATGCGCAATCGACCGCCGTGTTCACCGGCGAGGAATTGCTGGCGGCCCAAACCCTGCTGCGCCGGATGCCGGTGGGGGAGAGTGTGGTCGAGATGATTTTGGACCTCGTGCGTGCGTTCCGTCCGGGTGAGGCCGATGCGTCCGCGCAGGTGAAGGAGACCGTCGCCTGGGGCCCTGGCCCGCGCGCGGCGCAGGCGCTGATGCTGGCGGTGCGCGCGCGCGCTTTGCTGCAGGGCCGGTTGGCACCATCGGCAGAAGACGTGATCGACATGGCACGACCCGTTCTGATCCACCGGATGGCGCTGAACTTTGCGGCACGTGCGCGGGGCGACAGCTTGTCTGACCTTATTGAAGAGACCGCTGCCGGTCTGAGCCGCAAGGACGCCGCCGCGTGATCACCCCCCTCGCCCTGCGCGAAAAGGCTGAAACGCAAGCCGCCCGCTTGCCTGCGCTGCTGGCGCGGGCGGAGCAGTTGGCGGGTGCCGTGTTGCTGGGTGAGCATGGGCGCCGTCGTGCGGGCATGGGCGATGATTTCTGGCAATACCGGCCCGCACAAATTGGTGACAGCCGCCGGATGATTGACCACCGGCGTAGTGCCATGGGCGATGTGCAGTTTGTGCGCGAGCGCGAGTGGCAGATTGCGCAATCCGTGATGCTTTGGGTCGATCAGGGGGCGGCGATGCGCTTTGCCTCGACCGATGACCTGCCGTCGAAGGCCGAGCGCGCCCGCGTGCTGGGGCTGGCCTGTGCTATCCTACTGATCCGGGGCGGAGAGCGTGTGGGCCTGACCGGCACGCGCTTGCCACCGCGCCGGGGGAATGCGCAGATCCTGCGGCTCGCCGAGATGTTTACTGAAGATGCCGACGCCGATTATGAACCACCCGAGCATCGCGCCATGATCCCCCATGCGCGGGCGGTGTTCGTGTCGGACTTCATGGGCAATATTGATGACGTCAAAACCGCGCTGACGAAGGCCGCCGATCGGGGTGTGCGGGGTGTGTTGCTGCACGTGCTGGACCCAGCGGAGGAAGCGTTTCCCTTTCGCGGGCGCACCATCTTTGAAAGCGTGGGCGGCACGTTGGAGCATGAGACGTTGAAGGCGTCGGACCTCAAGGACCGTTATCTGGCGCGGCTGGCCGAACGGAAGGCCGAATTGCAGCACCTGTGCGGCGTTGCGGGCTGGCAATACGGGTTACATCACACGGACCATACGGCGCAGTCTGGCTTGCTCTGGCTGTGGCGCGCGCTGGATGGCGGGCGGGCGCGGACATGATGGTGCTTGGCCCCATCGGTTTTGCCGCGCCCTGGCTGCTGGTGGCGCTGGTGGCGCTGCCGATCCTGTGGCTGATCCTGCGGGCCATTCCGCCTGCACCGATCCGCCAACGCTTTCCCGGTGTGGCGCTGCTGCTTGGCCTGCAGGACGATGAAAGCGTGTCGGACCGCACACCGTGGTGGTTGCTGTTGATCCGGATGCTGGCGGTGGCCGCGATGATCATTGGTCTTGCTGGCCCGGTGCTGAACCCCGAGGATGATGGAACGGTTGGCGATGGGCCGCTGCTGATCGCCGTCGATGGCACATGGGCAGGGGCCGCGCGGTGGGCGCGCTTGACAGAGGCGCTGGACAGCGAACTGCGCCGAGCGGGGGCCAATGGGCGCGAGGTGGCGCTTCTGGATCTGGCCGATCCGCAACAACCGGTGTTCCGCGCAGCGAATACCGTGGCGACCACCCTGCCCGGACTTCTACCATCCCCATGGCAACCTGCCGAGGCGAACGCCATTGACGCGATCCTGCCCGAGGGTGGGTTCGAAACTGTGTGGTACAGCGATGCGCTGGACTACCCCGCGCGGGCCGAACTGATCACCATCTTCCAATCCCGAGGCGCGTTGCGTGTGGTGCAAAGTGCGACCGACATCATCGCACTGACCCCCGCCGCCTATGTGGACGGAGTAGTCGAAGTCACCGCCGTGCGTGCCGAGGATGGGCCGGAACGAGGTGTCAGCATTCTAGCGCAGGGCCGCGACCCTGCGGGCAACGCAACAATTCTGGCAACCGGCAACGCCGTTTTTGACACCGGTTCAAAGACCGCCACCACATCCCTGTCCCTGCCCGCCGAATTGCGCGCGCGCGTGACCCGGTTCGAGGTTGCCAATGCCCGGTCCGCCGGGGCCGTCACGTTGGTCGATGACAGCCTGCGGCGGCGCGAGATCGCCATGATCGCAGGCCGCGAAGGGCGCGAGGGATTGGAGCTGCTGTCGCCGCTGCACTACCTTGAACGCGCGTTGGCCCCGAATGCGGACCTGCTGCGCGGATCGCTGACCGATGTCCTGCCCGCAAACCCGGATGTCATCGTGTTGGCCGATGTCGCCACCCTTGCGGATGGAGAGGCCGAGGCCATTCTGGACTGGGTCGATCAGGGCGGCTTGCTGTTGCGCTTTGCCGGGCCGCGTGTGGCGGCCAGCGACATCAGCCGCAGTAACGAGGACCCGTTGATGCCCGTGCGCCTGCGCGCGGGCGGGCGTTCTGTAGGCGGAGCCATGAGTTGGGGATCGCCCAAGACTTTGGCACCATTCCGCGAAAACTCACCCTTCTTTGGTCTGGCCGTGCCCGAAGATGTCGCCATCACCGCGCAGGTCATGGCACAGCCTGATCCGACGCTGGCGGAGCGCGTGATTGCTGAGTTGAGCGACGGCACACCGCTGGTGACCCGCAAGCGGGAAGGTCAGGGGCAGATCGTGCTGTTTCACGTAACCGCGAATGCGGAATGGTCGTCCCTGCCCCTGTCGGGTCTGTTTGTCGAGATGCTGGAGCGCCTGGCGGTGTCTGCAACCAGCACGTCGCCCGATGCAGGCGATCTGGAAGGCACGATCTGGACACCGGAGATTGTCATGGATGGATTTGGAGCGCTGCGCGATGCAGGTGCAATGCCAGGTGTGCCGGGGCCAGCGCTGGTCAGTGACGCAACCGGACCGAACCTGCTGCCGGGTGTCTATACCTCGGGCGACCGGGCGCTGGCGCGCAACGTGTTGACCGCTGAGGCGGTGCTAGAGCCTGCAACTTGGCCTGCGGATGTGCCGGTGACGGGTCTGGTTGCTGCGCCCGAGCGCCCGTTGGGTGGGCTGTTGTTAGCCGCGGCCATTGGCTTGCTTTTGGCGGATGTCTTGGCGTCGCTGGCCTTGTCCGGTCGGTTGACGGGTCGGGTACGCGCGACGGCTGGCGCTTTGGTCGCTGCGGTCGCACTTGCCGGGTTCATTGCGCCCAGCGCGCAGGCGCAGGACGATCCCGTCGATGAAATCGCGGCCGCCGCCGAGGTCGTGCTGGCCCACGTCATCACTGGCAACCGCGAGGTGGACGAGATTGCGGAGGCGGGCCTGCGCGGTCTCTCTGATACACTGTTTTTCCGCACCTCGGTCGAGCCTGCGGCCCCCTTTGCCGTTGATCTTGAGATGGACGAACTGGCGTTTTTTCCCATCCTCTACTGGCCCATCACCCCCGATCAACCGCGCCCCAGCCAAGAGGCTTATGCCAAGCTGAACGACTATCTGCGCTCGGGTGGGTTGATCCTGTTCGATACCCGCGATGGCGATATTGCGGGCTTTGGGGCTTCTACGCCCAATGGCCGCAAGTTGCAGGATCTGGCGGCCCCCTTGGACATTCCCGCGCTGGAGCCTGTGCCGCGCGACCATGTGCTGACGCGCACGTTCTATTTGTTGCAGGACTTTCCCGGTCGCCACCTGAATGGCGAGGTTTGGGTCGAGGCCGCGCCACCGGGTGCCGAGCAGGTTGAGGGGATGCCTTTCCGCAACCTCAACGATGGTGTGACGCCCGTGGTGATTGGCGGCAACGACTGGGCGGCGGCCTGGGCGGTCACATCGAACGGGCAGGCGATGCTGCCCGTTGGTCGCGGCTTTGGTGGCGAGCGGCAGCGCGAGTTGGCGTACCGCTTTGGCGTGAACCTGGTCATGCATGTGCTGACCGGCAATTACAAAAGCGATCAGGTGCACGTGCCTGCCCTGCTGGATCGGTTGGGCCAATGACCGGAACGATCCTGTTTGATCCGCTGTTGCCGTGGCCGGTGCTGGCTGTCGTGGCAGCCTTGGCTATGGCCGGTGTGGGGCTTGCCCTGATCCGCGGGCTGAATGGTTGGGCTTTGCGTGGGATGGCCGCGTTGATCGTGTTGGCCGCGTTGGCCGGGCCGTCGCTGCAGCAGGAAGACCGCGCGCCGCTGACGGATATCGTGATCCTGGCCGAGGATGAAAGCGCGAGTCAGCGCTTGCGCGACCGCCCGGACCAGACCACCTCTGCCGCCGACGCCATCGAGGCCGCACTGTCAGCGCGCGAAGACACCGAGGTGCGGAGGATCACCGTGCCCGATGGCGAAGAAGATGCGGGCACGCGCCTGATGTCTGCGCTGTCCGATGCGTTGGCCGAAGAACCGCGCGCCCGCGTGGCCGGCCTGATCGCGCTGAGTGACGGGCAGGTCCATGACGCGGACCTGCCGCTCGACCTGCCTGCCCCTCTGCATCTGCTGCTGACGGGGCGCGAGACGGATTGGGACCGCCGCCTGCTGGTCAAGAACGCGCCTGCTTTTGCCATCATTGGTGAACCGGTGACGCTGACGCTTCGGATCGAAGATATGGGCGCTGTCCCCGCGGGGACAGATCTGGCACCTTTGGATATTTCCGTCGATGGCGCGCCGCCGCAACGTTTCAACGTGCGGGTCGGTGAGGACATCGAACTGCCCATCAGCCTGCCGCATGGCGGGCGCAACGTGATCCAGTTCACGGTGCCCGAAGCGGACGGAGAACTGACGGATCGCAACAACACAGCTCTGATCCAGATGAACGGTGTCCGGGACCGGTTGCGCGTTCTTCTGGTGTCGGGTGAGCCGCATGCCGGTGGTCGCACATGGCGGAACCTGCTGAAATCCGACAGTTCCGTTGATCTGGTGCACTTCACCATCCTGCGCCCGCCGGAAAAGCAGGACGGCGTGCCCGTGGGCGAACTGTCCCTGATCGCGTTCCCGACGCGCGAGTTGTTTCTGGAAAAGATCGACGATTTCGATCTGATCATCTTTGACCGCTACAAGCGGCGCGGCATTCTGCCCGCCCTCTATCTCGACAACGTGGCGCGCTATATCCGCGACGGCGGTGCTGTTCTGGTCGCTGCGGGGCCGGATTTTGCCAGTGCCGACAGCCTGTATCGCTCGCCACTGGGCGAAGTGATGCCCGCCCGCCCGTCCGCGCGGGTGATCGAGGAAGCTTACCGCCCCGAAGTATCGGAGCTGGGTCAGAAACATCCTGTTACGACCGGCCTGCCAGCGGCAGGGGACTGGGGCCGCTGGTTGCGCCAGATCGAGGTTGAGGCTGAGCGTGGCAGCGTGGTCATGCAGGGCGTGGATGAGCGCCCTTTGCTGATTCTGGACCGGGTCGAGGAGGGGCGCGTTGCACTTCTCGCATCAGACCACGCGTGGCTGTGGAACCGCGGCTACGAGGGCGGTGGCCCGCAACTCGAACTGTTGCGCCGGTTGGCGCACTGGATGATGAAGGAACCCGAGCTTGAGGAAGAGGCGCTGACAGCCGCCGCCACGGGCCAGTCCATGCGGATCGAGCGGCGCACGTTGTCTGATGACGTGCCGCCCGTCACACTCACCGACCCCTCCAGCAATGTGGTCGAGCTTGAGATGACCGAAGCCGGGCCCGGGCGCTTTGCGACCACGTTCGAAGGGCCCGAGATCGGGCTCTATCGCTTGCAGAATGGCGAGGCCGAGACTGTTATTGGCTTGGGTCCAGCTGCACCCAGGGAGTTTGAGGCCACCATCGCCACCGGCGATATTCTGGCCGCCCGCATTGAGGCCACCCGCGGGGGTGTTCTGCGACTTGAGGACGGCACACCGCGCATCCGTACCGTCCGCGAGGGACGGCCCGCTGCGGGTCGTGGCTGGATCGGGATCACGCCGCGCGGGGCCTATGAAACGCAGGACGTGCGCCAGATGGGGCTGCTCCCGCCCTGGCTGGTGCTGTTGCTTGCGTCCGGCTTTATCGTTGGCGCTTGGCTGCGCGAGGGACGGCGTTAGGGGCCTGATCGCGGCGTTCCGGCTGACCGCGTGATCCATGGTTGGACCTGAACCACGGACCGTGCCGATCGCCCCCGGGCATCAATCACCGCAATGTCCGAAAACCCTGCGTCCAGGGCGCCGACGTCAATCTGTCGGTCGCGGACGCCAGCAAAGACCACGGCCCCGTTGACCAGAACGGTCAGCGGCAAGGCGCCCCCTGCCACCTTCACCACCGTGCGGCGCTGCGCAAGCTGTGCGCCATCTGGCGGAAAGACAAGGTCGAGGCCCGGCGCCGCCCTCGCTATACCGCCGAACCGCCGCAGATTGGGGGGCAGGTCAGCGGTGGCCAGGAGCAGCGTATCGGCCGGGGGTGGAGGGGCCGGCGTCAACCTCGATTTCAGCCGCGCAAATGCTTCAAAGAGGATCGGGGCCGCGTGATCACCGCCAAAGGCGCCCGGCACAGGCGTCCCATCGGGGCGGCCCATCCAGACACCGATCACATGTTGTCCATCAAAGCCAATCGCCCAGGCATCGCGGTGCCCATAAGAGGTGCCGGTCTTGTAGGCCAGACCCGCAGGGGCCCCCGGTGGCGGGGCGATCCCGCGCAGGATATCACTCACCTGCCATGCGGCACGGGGTGCGATCAGGGATGTGTCAGCGCGCGCAAGCTGGCCATAGACGGTCACCAGGTCTTCGAGGCTGAGCCCCACACCGCCCAGCGCCACGGCAAGACCCGCCTGCCCGCCCGGCAATACGGGGTCCGCACCCAGCCCGCGCAGGGCCGCCATCAGCCGCTCTGGTCCAAGCGCGTGGGTCAGGGCGACGGGGGGAATGTTCAGCGACAGGGTCAGGGCCTGTCGGGCTGTGACATCGCCACGGAACGCTCCATCGAAGTTTTGTGGCGCATAGCTGCCAAACCGGGTCGGCCGGTCGGCAAAGATGGTTTCGGGATGCGCCAGGCCCCGGTCAAAGGCCAGGGCATAGATCAGCGGCTTGAGCGTTGACCCGGGGCTGCGCTTGGCGCGTGTCATATCGATAAACCCCGACGCGCCCCCAGCATCTGTGTAACGCGGCGCGGCGACGCGGGCGAGGACCTCTTGGCTTTGGTGATCCATCACCATAAGCGCCAGAGATGCCCCCCGCGCCTGTCCCCGGCTGTGCAACTGCACCAGCGTCTCAAGCTGCTGTTGGAGCGGCAGGGAGAGTGTCGTGTCGAAGCGCTGTGCGTCGGGGGCGGCGGCGCGCAATGCATCAGCCTCGTGCGGGGCGTGCCGAGGCAGTGCGCGCGCAACGGTTGGCACAGGTGTGCGCGTCGGCGCGGCACCCACCCGGGTCAGAACCCGGTCGCGCGCCGTTTTCGCAGCGCCCCCGTGCCGGTCGGGGCGGCGGGCTTCCGGGGCTTGCGGCAGCGCGACCAGCAACGCGGCTTCGGCATCCGTCAACCGTCGTGGTTCCTTGCCGAACCACGTAAACGTGGCGCTGCGCACACCTTCGATCCGGCCCCCATAGGGCGCATGTTGCAGATAAAGGTGCAGGATATCGTCCTTGGTCATCCGCCGTTCCAGCGCCCAGGCCACACGCATCTGGCGCAACTTGCCGCGGACAGATCCAGTGCCGGAGTTTTCGAGCAGTCGGGCCACCTGCATCGTCAGGGTGGACCCGCCTGACACCACCCGCCCCGACCACAGCGCCTGCCCGACCGCACGCAGCATCGCGCGATTGTCGACGCCGTTATGTGTGTAGAAACGCTTGTCCTCGTAAGCGACCAACATGTCCGTCAGGCGCGAATCCACTCCGCCGCGGGGCACGGCTAGGCGGATACGCCCCTCTTCGACCGCAAAGGCGCGCATGAGCAGACCCGCGCGGTCGCGCATCTCGACGGATGTTTCGGTGAGCGTTGCAGGCAGCACCGTCCGGTCGACCCACGCGGTCCACGCATCGTGCAGGCCAGCCGCCGCCAGCATCAGCGCTGCGAGCGTGCAGAGGGCGCGGTGAGGCCGTTTCACTCGCTGACCTGTGTACGCCCCGTTGCCGTGACGGCGCGATATTCGGTGCGGTACATATCCTCGACCAGGGCGGCGGGGCGGTGAAAATCACCCGGGCTGACGGCCCGTGCGACATAGGCAAGGCGAAAGGGCGCGTCGCCCCTGTGATCCACAGCGGCCAGGAAGCGGTCGGCGCGGAATTCGGTATGTTGCGGTTGCGTCGTGTCCAGCCAGTCGAGCCCGGCAACATCACCTGACCGGATCAGGTTGGGGTTGTCGATCTCGATCCCAGCGGGCAGCGGGTCGTCGATCATCAATCGCGCCCCTACGGCTTCGAATGGTGTGATGGTCAGCACGATCACGCGGCGTTCGCCCACGGTCCAGGGGCCATCGGCCAATGCGCCCTGCAGGTCATAGGCGGCACGCGTGATGCTGTAACCGTAGCCACCCGCTTCGGGCGGGGTCAAGGGGACCCCGATGGCGGTCAGTGTCACATCCTGCCTCTGGCCCGAGATATTACGGATGGTCGACACCGCATCGCCCGCACGGCGCATCTGCACCACCGGGCCAGCGACCGGCGTGTCATCCACCGACAGCGCGGGCGCGCCTGTGCCCGAGCGCAGGGCCTTTGCCGCCATCAGCACATGTGCTGCCTCCTGCGTCGAGTAGCTGCCACCCGCGCGCGCGATCACTGCGGCCAGTTGCGATTGGTTCACGCGGGTGCTGCCCGCTTCGGCTGCCAGATGCAGCACACCCGCCGCATCGCGCTGGGGCGTGCCGTAAACCGCACGCAAAACGGCTCCGTCCGGAACATCTTGCAGCGCCAAATCCTGGGCCAGGCCAAACATCCGGTCGGCGCGGCTTTGTTCACCGTAGCTGGCAAGGGCGGCGGCCAGGTGCGCGCGGGCAAGCGGGGTGTCAAAGGCTTCGGCCTTGGTGTCAGCATAATAGCGCAGATCACCAATTGAGGCAGCGCCCGCCCGTGCGAGCACCATGAGTGCATAGGCGATGTCTTCTCCGCCCCGATCAAAGTCGGGGGCATAATTGATCCGGTTGCGCAGGTTGTCGAGCGCAAGGCGCAGGGCGCGGTCGGGCACCTCGTACCCCTTGACCTGCGCCCGGCTCAGGAAATCGGTGACATATGCGTCAAGCCAGACATCTCCGGACTGCGCGCGCCACAGGCCAAATCCACCGTTGCTGGCCTGCCGCGTGAGGATGCGGCGGATGGCTGTCGCAATGCGGTCGTCAATATCTACCAGACCCGCCGCCTGCGCCACGCGGGGCAGATAGAGCAGCGGCAGCGCGACTGAAGTCAGTTGTTCGGTGCAGCCATAGGGGTAGCGGTCAAGCTGACTGATCAGGCCCGGCATGTCGAACCGCGCCAATGGACCTGCGGCAAGCGTCGCGCGTGCGGTGCCAGGGCGCAGGGTCGCGAATATATTGTCATCGAAGGTGAATGCGTCGCTCGCCGCCAGGGTCAGGCGACGGGTGGTGGCGATGGCGGGATCGTTACGGCGCACGCCCAGCGAAAGCGACTTGCGCAGGATCGTGCCATCAGGCGTGGTCAGGGCAATGTCAATGCTGTGGTCGCCAACCGCCCCGGCAATGATCGGGAGGGACACGCGGATCGTGCCCTTGTCGGCAAGGTCAATGCTGGCAGGTGCGTCCCCAACAGACAAACCCCGGGTCACCACCTCAAGCGGCATGGTCCCGGCCATACCCGCAGCGTGCGTGAACTCCAGCTGCAGGCGGCTCTGGTCGCCGGGCGCAAGGAAGCGCGGCAGCGCCGCAGACATCACCACGGGATCGCGGGCAATCAGGTCCCGCGTCGCCTGCCCCACACCGGTATCCGACCAGGCGACCGCCATCAGCCGAACGGTGCCATTGAAGTTGGGGCGCGGCACCGTCACACGTGCGATGCCATCTGTCCCCACGGGGACAGGGCCGAAGAACGTGGCCATGACTGCCTCGGTTGGCGGTGGGCCCTTTCGGGACAGGGCGTTGCCTGCATCACCACCGGCCCGCACGGTGCCCAGCGCCCCGCTTTGACCATCGATAAGACGTCCGTAGATATCGCGAAGCTCTACCCCCAATCGGCGTTGACCAAAATAGTGGCCATGGGGGTCCGGTGGTGTGAAACCGGTCAGGTTCAGGATACCCACATCCACCGCTGCCAGCGTGACAAAGCCCGCAGCCCTGTTCAAACCAGCCACTTGCACCGCGACCTCGGTTGTGCTGGGTTGACCGGTGACCTCGGAGGGTGCGTCGATCGTGACCCTGAGCGCGCGGTCTTCGGGATCGACAGCGGCATGGGCGAGCCCCAGAACCCGGGCCGGGCCAAGGGCGCTGGCCGGGCCCGCGCGCAGGACAGACGCCGTGACATAGGCACCGGTGCCCCACGCATCGGTCACCGACAGCGGGATCAGGTTTTCGCCCGCGGTGACGGGAATGCCCTGCCGCGAGATGACACGGCCCGACAGCACCGACACCAATGCCGTTCCGTCATGCGGCGAAACGATCCTGAGCTGGGCAGAGTCGCCAACCCCATAGCGGTCTGCATCCAGCGATAGTGACAACCGGTCGGGGGTGGCGCTGCTATCAGCGGCCCCGTACCACCCGGCGGAAAAGGCGACGGAACTGGCGGTATAAGGCGCCTGGGCGCTTTCGACGATCAGTTCGTAGTCGCCCCAATCGGTCGGCGCACTGATCTGCACCGGCGTGGCCCCAAGCGTTGCGCTGCCCTGCGCCACGCGCACACGGCGCGTGATCGGTTCCCAATTCCAGTTTCCGAACAGTTGATACCATTGATACTGTGTGTCCACACGGTTGAGCGTCCATTGCACCGGCAACGCGTCGCCAGCGCCCACGGCGATCATCTCAAAATCAGCCGTGGCGCCTTGGGGCAGAACGCCGTCAAAGGTTGGCATAATCCCGATCACCGGCCCCACGGGTGCAATGGGCCGTGTCAGGCTGCGTTCGACCGGGCGACCGCCACTGTCAGAGACACGCACGGTGGCCACGGCTTCCAGCAGCGTGTCCTCGGACTCGATGTCGTCGGGCCAGGGGAGCGACAGTTGAACCTGCCCTGCCGCATCGGTGCGCTCGCCCTGAACATAGCGCCGCTGCGGTGCAAAGGCGCTGTCGTGACGTCCAAACAGAACCCCGGGATACGCCTCCATACCCGTGCGCCGGCGCACCTGAATGTCACCTTCGACCGTCAGGTTCGCCCCGGGCGCGCCAAAAAGGTACTGCGCGTCCACCGTCACCGAGGCAGGCGCGGTCAGGTCCAGCGCCGCATCTGTCGCGGACAGGGTCACGTCGATCCGGTCGGGTATGAAATCCTCGACCAGCACGGTTTGAGTGGCAAGCGGCTGGGCACCCGGATCACCCCTGACATCGATCCGCCAGGTGCCACGCGGCACTCCGGCCCCCAGCGGCAGCGCCACCACGTGGCCACCTGCCTGCGCGCGGGTGCTGATGACGCGGCTGTATTCCACCCCATCCGGGCGGCTCAGGATCACGGTCAGCGGCAACCCGTCAATGGCGCGGGCGCGATCATCGCGGGCCAGCGCAGTCAGGTGGATCGTGGCACCGGGGCGATACGCCCCGCGGTCCGTGGTCACGAACAGATCAACCGGCGGCGCAGGAGGCCGCCCTTCAACGCCTCGATCCGACAGATCAAAAGCGGGATCAGTGAGTGGCAGGAACACGAAATCATCCGCCGTTTCGACCTGCACCATCGCCGGGCGCGCCGCGCCACGCCCGCGGGTCAGACCCGCCTCGAAATGGGCAAAGCCTTCGGCATCGGTCTGTACCTCACCCAGCACAGCATTCGCCTGCGAGATCAGTCGCACCACCGCACCGTCCACAGCCGCGGTCGTGCCAAGCGCCCGCACCGAAGCGGTCAACCCGTCATTGCCCTGCCAGGTGCTCAGCCCCAGATCGGACAACACGAACCACTGTGTCGCCGCCACCACATCAGACGGGTCACGCCCCATCTCTCGCGCGGACAGCACATAGACGCCGGGGGGCTGACCCGCCAATGCAGTGTCCAACGGCAGGCGGGTGCGCATATCGGCATTCAGATCGTTCTGCACCTGCCCCGTGCCACGCCAGATCTCCTGCGCGATCTCGGCATTGAATGTCTGGGCCTGCCATTGCGACAGCGGGCGGCCAAAGACGTCGCGGCGCAAAGAGGCCACCAGATTGCGATCGCTCACACGGCTCAGGGTCAACGCAACCTGGTCAACATTCACCGTGTCCACCGGGATGCTGGCCCCGGCCCCGCGCGCCAGGACATATCCACGTCCGGGAAAGCGGACAACGGGCGACCGGTCGCGCACATAGAGGGTCAGGGACACATCGCGGGCCAACACCTCACCGCTGTCGGCGGGCAGGCCGGACCGGAACGTTACACCATAGCGTTGGCCATGCCGAACCCCGTCGACACACAGGTCACGCCCGTCCGCCGCCACGACAAGGCCTTGCGTATCCGTGCGCACAAACGGGTCAAAATCGACGCCACGCGCCAGGGGCTCAGAAAAGGTGGCGCAGATGCGGGGGGCCGTCGCATCGCTGTCCACCCGGTGCTCGACGATGCGAAATCCGTATGTGCCAATCGCATCCTCCAGCGCAGTTGCAATGTCATCGCGCGGTTGCAGGCCTTGGGCCAGACGCAGAACGCCGATCATATCACGCCCGCGCCCGTTGCGCTCCAGCGCGTCGGCCAGGACTTGCAGAGCGCTGACCTGCCCGCCGGGTGCAGAGGCGCGCAGGTATCCGTTCAGGGCGGCGGGCACGGCTGTCTGAACGGCACGCCGCCTCTGGGCCGCCGACACGTCGTCCGTCTGGCGCAGCGCGATATAGGCATAGCGGGTCCAAAGGTCCGGCGCATCGGTCAGCGCCACCGCAGCGCCCGTCCACCGCAAGGCCGCCGCACGGTCGCCCCGTTGCCAGGCCGCGCGGGACGCGGCCAGCAGATCGTCGGCCGTTTCTCCGGACAGGGCAAAGCGCAGGCCAAGCCCGGCAGCCTGCGTCCGGGCGGCATCGATATCAGATTGCGGAAGGCCCAGCGCACGCGCGCGTGTGGCGGCGGCCGCCTTCAGATCCGGCGCTACGGGAAGGCGCGTGGCCGACCGTGCACCGACATAGGGCTGGCGGTCGGTGATGTCGGATTTGGGAAAACAGGCATTTGACCGATCGTTGAACGTAAAGGCCACACAGGCGTCATCGGCGCTGCACGCCCGCACACAGGCGTCAAATGTCGTGTCAAACAACGCCGTGCGATCAGCACCAAAGAAATCCGTATCCTGGCGCACCACATAGCGGTGGTCGGGCACGGCACCCTGCCCCCACGCGGCCACAGCCCACAGCGCTGCACATATCCCGATCAACATACGGTGCATGGCGCACCTCCCACACATTTGTCCGTGACATTGCCACGCGCGCCTCGGCCCGCGCAACGGTTTCGCCGCCGGGGTTAAGCGGTTCTTCACCATCGTCGTGAAATACCAACGGTACGTGTTCGCGGCGGAGGGCTGGGATGAGCCTTGCAAACAAACTGGCAGAAGAGCGACGCGGTCGCCTTGCGGCGGAGCGTTTGCTGGAGTTGAAAGAGGCGGAACTGTCCGCCGCCAACCGCAAGCTGGGCAAGCACGCCGCCGCCCTGCAGGGCGAAATTGTGGAAACCCGCGCCCAGGTCGCCACTGTCAGAACTGAAAACGAGCGGGTCAAAACCGAACTGGGCCAGGCCAACGAAAAGGTGCAGATCGCCGAACGGCGGCTCTGGCACTCGGTGCAGACCATCACCGACGGTTTTGCCTTTTTCAATTCCGACAATCAGATGATTGCCGCCAATGAAAGCTATCTGGCGATCTTTGATGGAATCGACATCATCCGCCCCGGTGCGAACTATGTCACCATCCTGCAAATCCTCACGGACGAGGGGATCGTCAACACCGAAGGCATGCCTGATCAGGATTGGCGTCAGATGATGTTGGATCGCTGGATGCAGCCACAGCCCGATCCGGTCACGATCCGGCTGTGGAACGATCAATACGTCAAGCTGGTGGACCGGCGCGGCCAGGGCGGCGATATCGTGTCGCTCGGTCTCAACATCACCGAATCCGTCCGCTACCAGGAGCAGCTCAAAGCCGCCCGGGCCGAGGCCGAAGCGGCCAGCCGCGCCAAATCCGCCTTTCTGGCCAATATGAGCCACGAAATTCGCACGCCCATGAACGGCGTCGTCGGCATGGCAGAGTTGCTGGGCGACACCGGGCTGAGCGAGGAGCAGCAGCTTTACGTCGACACGATCAAAAACTCCGGTGAGGCGCTGCTCGTCATCATCAACGACGTGCTCGACTATTCCAAGATCGAGGCGAAGAAGCTGCAATTGCACCTCGAACCCTTCGATCTGGAACGCAGCATTCACGAGATCATCATGCTGTTGCAGCCCTCGGCCCGCGACAAGGGGTTAACGTTGCTGCTGGACTACGACCTGTTCCTGCCCACGATGTATGTGGGCGACCCGGGGCGCATCCGGCAGGTGCTGACCAACCTGATGGGCAACGCGGTCAAGTTCACAAGCGAAGGGCACGTGCTTGTGCGCGTGACCGGCGTACCTGACCTCGACGAAGGACATGCTGACGTCACCATCGTCATCGAAGACACCGGTATCGGCATCCCGGATGACAAGATCGACCACATCTTTGGCGAGTTCAATCAGGTCGAAAACGAACGCAACCGCCAGTTTGACGGCACCGGGCTTGGCCTTGCCATCTCGCAACGTCTGGTCAAGCTGATGGAGGGCGAGGTCTGGGTCAGCAGCGAAGAAGGCATGGGGTCGGTCTTTGGCTTCCGCATCCCGCTCAAGCTGAGCGAGGCAAAGCTGCCCGAACACCCGCCCGTGCCCGAAGGGCTGCGGCGCGTGATGGTTGTTGATGACATCGAGGCGAACCGCACGATCCTGCAGCGGCAGTTGGAGCAGTTGGGGCTGGGCGTGGTCTGTTGTGCTTCGGGCAAGGACGCGCTGCGCAAGCTCGACAATATCGACCTGATCCTGACGGACCACAACATGCCCGAGATGGATGGCCTCGAACTGGCCGAGGCGATCCGCGCCAAAGGGAGCGAAACGCCGATCCTCCTGCTCAGCTCAAATCCCAGCTTTGCCACCAACGATCCGGGCGCCAAGCATCTGCACGCCATTTTGCAAAAGCCCGTGCCGCGCGCCGATCTGTTCGCACGGCTGGAAAGTGTCGGGCCCGTGATCGGCCCCACCGGCCAAGCCCCCGCGCCACCGACACTGCGGCGCATGGTGGTCCTGGCCGCCGAAGACAACAAGACAAATCAGTTGGTGTTCGGCAAGATGGTCAAGGACGCAGATATCGACCTGCACTTTGCCGGCAACGGGATCGAAGCGGTCGAGCTGTTCGAAAAAGTGTCACCTGATCTGATTTTCATGGACATTTCGATGCCGAAAATGGACGGGCGCGAGGCGACCGAGAAAATACGCGCAATAGAGGCCGACACCGGCGGCCACGTTCCCATCGTCGCGCTCACCGCGCACGCAATGGACGGCGACGACAAGGGCATTCTTGAGGCGGGCCTTGATCACTACCTGACCAAGCCGCTGCGCAAGCCCGAGATACACGGCATGCTACGCGACCACTGCCCGCCGGATGCGTCCGCGCCCCTTGATGATGTGCCAGAAGAAGGGGCCGCCTAGGGCACCATGCGCTGGTGCGCGCCACTTCCTAGGGTTTGGGATAGGGCCTGACAAAGACCGGTTTGTCGTCCGTCGACAACTCTGGCCGATAGACATAGCCATCGGTGTCAAACCGCGTCACACCGTCCACATCCGTCACCCGGTTCTGGATGATATGGCGCGCCATCGCGCCGCGGGCGCGTTTGGCGAAAAAGCTGACGATCTTGGGGCCGGTCCCCTTGTCTTCCATAAAGGCGGGCGTGATCAGGCGCAGCTTCAGCGCCTCTGCGGGGACCGCCCCGAAATACTCCTGACTTGCGCAATTCACGAGCGTATCGCTGCCCGTCTGTTCGGCTTGTGCGTTCAGCGCCTTGGCAAGATCAGCGCGCCAATAGTCATAAAGCGACGTGCCCCGGCGCGTTTTCAGGCGGCTGCCCATCTCAAGCCGATAGGGCTGGATCGCATCAAGCGGACGCAGCAGACCATATAGCCCCGACAGGATGCGCAGGTGATCCTGGGCATAGGCCGTGTCGTCCCGCGACAGCGTTTCGGCATCAAGCCCCTGATAGGTGTCCCCGGCAAAGGCCAGCATTGCCGGACGCGTCAAGCCGTCACCCGGCGCATCCTCGAAGGCTTGAAAGCGGTCGCGGTTCAGACGCGCGAGATCGTCGCTCAGGTCCATCAGCGATTTCAGCTTGCCCAGCGTCAGGTTTCGTGCGGTGCGCGCCAGCCGCACCGCATCCTCCTGCATCGCAGGGGGCGTCATTGCCACATCACGCTCTGCCCAGTCCAGCCGCTTGGCCGGAGAAATCACCACCAACATATGCCTGCCCCCAAAGTGTTCTCGCGCTTATCTAGGATGCCGCCCGCAGCACGTCCAGAAACGCAGGCCCAAATCGTTCCGCCTTGCGATCCCCCAACAGCCGCTCCAGGCCAGCATCATCATCCGGGCGCAGTTGCGCCACCTTTGCCAATTGCGAGGCCGAACAACTCAGCGGCTTGTCGGTGCCATCACTGCCGCGCGCCAGTTCCGCCTGTACGGCCAGCAACTGGTCATAGATCGTGCCCGCCGAATGCCCCGCCAATTTGCGACGCGACGGGTGCAGCGCCTCGGCCTCGCCGTTGATCACTTCAAGGAAGGCTGTTCCGAATTTCTCAAGCTTCTTGGCCCCCACCCCGCTGACCTGTGCCATCTGGTCCAGATTGGCAGGCCGCCGCTCCGCCATTTCGATCAACGTGCGGTCGGGGAAGATGACATAGGCCGGCACCTTCGCCGCCTCAGCCAGCGCCCGCCGCTTGGCCTTGAGCGCTGACAGCAGCGGCGCGTCTTCCTCAGACACCATTGCCTTGACCGCGGGACGGCGCGCCGCCGCAGCCTTGATGGTGTCGCGGCGCAGGGTGATCTTGGCCTCGTCCCGCAGGATCGGCAGCGCCGCATCGGTCATCCGCAGCGCGCCGTAGCGGTCGGGGTCAGGCCGCACCAGATCATGCCCCATCATTTGCCGGAACACCGCCTGCCACTCTGGTTTCGAATACTCCTTGCCCACGCCATAGGTCGGCAGGCCATCATGCCCGCGCTGCCGGATCTTGTCCGTCTCGATCCCCAGCAGGATGTCGATCAGGTGCCCCGCCCCGAACCATTCATCGGTGCGCAACATCGCCGACAGCGCCTTGCGCACCGCCGTTGTCCCATCAAACACCTCGACCGGTTGGTCGCACAGGTCGCACTTGCCACAGGACACTTCGGCCTCACCAAAGTATCCCAGCAGCGTCTTGCGCCGACACTCCAGCGCCTCGGCCAGACCCAGCAGCGCGTTCAACCGCGCATGATCCGCCATACGCCGTTCGGGCGGGGCAAGCCCCTCGTCGATCTGGCTCCGCCGCAGCTTGATGTCGTCGGGGCCAAACAAGGTCAGCGTCTCAGCAGGCGCGCCGTCACGCCCCGCACGCCCGACCTCCTGATAATACGCCTCGATCGACTTGGGCAGATCGGCATGCGCGACCCAGCGGATATCGGGCTTGTCCACGCCCATCCCAAAAGCAACTGTGGCCGCCACGATCAGACCGTCCTCTTGCTGGAAGCGCCGCTCGGCAATGCGGCGGTCGTACGCCTCCATCCCGCCGTGATAGTGGATGGCCGCGTGCCCCGCCTCGCGCAGCGCCTGCGCCAGCGTTTCGGTCTTGGCCCGCGTGCCGCAATAGACGATGCCCGACTGCCCCTTGCGCGCCGCAGCAAAGTTCAGGACCTGTGCGCGCGGCCCGTTCTTGGCAGCAAAGGCCAGGTGGATATTGGGCCGGTCAAAGCCGCGCAGAAAGGTCCGCGGCTGCACCCCATCAAACAGCTTCTGAACAATTTCGACCTGCGTTTCCGCATCCGCCGTGGCCGTAAACGCGGCCAGTGGAACATCCAAAGCGCGCCGCAACTCGCCAATCCGCAGGTAATCCGGGCGAAAGTCATGCCCCCACTGGCTCACACAATGCGCCTCGTCCACCGCGATCAGACTCACACCGATGCGCCGCAGCATCCCGATGGAGGACCCTGCCGCCAGCCGTTCCGGCGCGATATAGAGCAGCTTCAGTTCCCGACGTTCCAGCGCTTCCCAAACCGCGTCCGTTTCCTCTGGCGTGTTGCCCGAGGTCAGCGCGCCTGCCTGCACCCCTGCCTCTTGCAGCGCGCGCACCTGATCCCGCATCAGGGCGATCAGCGGTGAAATCACCACCGTCACGCCATCCCGCATCAGCGCAGGCAGTTGAAAACACAGGGATTTACCGCCGCCCGTCGGCATGATGGCCAGCGCGTTTTCACCCGCGCTTACGGCCTCAACAATCTCTTCCTGCCCGGGGCGGAAGCCGTCGAACCCAAATACATCGCGTAACAGCGTGGCAGCGCCGCCCATGCCCGAAAACCCTGTCAAATTTTATGACAAATAGTGCATAAAGTGACAGGCTCTGCTGATTTCTGTGATTTTAAACCTTCCCTGAATTGGCTAAATTGGGCTTAAATCTATCTGAATCAGTTTTGGATACTTTCATGGGACTTTGATTATATTTTTTCC
>JBCDEK010000100.1:0-10720 GCA_039179785.1 Pseudomonadota bacterium
CCCAGCCAATAGACACTGTCCGGGCCGCTTTCGTCCCGGATGTTCATCATGCCGCCGCCGATCTCGTCGATCGCCTGTTCCCAGCTGATGCGCTTCCACTCACCGCCCTCTTTCTTCATCGGGTACTTGAGGCGGCGCTCGCCATGGGCGTGCTCACGAACGGCAGCACCCTTGGCGCAATGGGCGCCCAAGTTGAACGGGCTGTCCCAGCCGGGCTCTTGACCCGTCCAGACGCCGTCCTGCACCTCGGCCACGACCGTACAGCCGACCGAGCAGTGCGTGCACACTGTCTTTTTCAAATCCACTTTGCCCGCTGCCGCCGTGGCAGCGTTGGCCTGGGTGACGGTTCCGCCCGTGGCGGCAATGGCCGACAGGCCCCCGATCACCAATCCTGACCCGCGCAAAAACGCACGCCGGTCTACTGAAGCGTTGGCTGCTTCAGTCAGGATACTTGTCCGCTGGGGGCGTCTCGCAACCCCGTTGGTCTTTTTCCTAAGCATGTTGCTTCTCCCTTGCTCGCTGCCCCCTTGCCGGGGTCGCTCGCTTGGCTTCTTCTTTGGTTCTCAGCAGTCGGGCGTCACGCAACCAGTCGCTGATCTCCTTGCCCCGTCCGGGCTAATTCCCGGGCGCGGCATTCCCTCCCCGCTTCGTTCAGAAGCGCGCGCTGTCAAAATACGCGCGCGTGTGCGCGGTATCCTGCATCTTTTCCGAGGTCAGGTCCGGCTCTGCCGCCGCCTGCGCCTCGCCACCCGCTGCAACGGCCACCGCGGCTGCGGGGGCGGCTGTGCCGGCCAGCTTCAGAAAGTCGCGGCGCGATGCACCGTCTTCTTTCCTGCTCATGCGATCGTCTCCTTTCGCTGTTTCGGGCAGGTCACCCTGCCCCCCATGACGCGGATCACTCCGCGCCGCTCATCCGGAAGGCTTCCGCCTCCACGGCCATGAAAATCTTCCCCACCGTGCCGACAGGGGAATAAAAGACGGACGTCTTTGCCTCTTCGAGGTCGGTAAAGAAGTGACCGGCCCAAGGGCCGATATGCTTGTTGAAGAACTGCTTTTGCTCGGCCACGCCCGCAGGCGTGCCAAAGCGGCCCACGATCATTGCGCCCATCATTTCCATCAGGCTGGCAATGCTGTCTTCGGGTTCGAATACGGTTTCTGACCGCTGCATCCCCTTGGCCGCCATGTCCTGACGCAGCAGCGCCAGAGGCTTTTCGTTCAGGAAGCCGGTCAGGTAGTAGCTGGCAAAAGGCAGAAGCTCGCCCCGACCCAGACCGATGAATAGCTTGTTAAACTCGCTCTCGGCGGCCTTGGACTTCGTCACCTTGGCCAGCTTCGACAGTGTCCCAATGGCTTGGCCCAGTTCAGTGTTGTCGCCGCTCAGCCCGGCGGTCTGCGCCAACAACATCTCGTCCGGTGGGCCGGCAAGCAGCGCGCCAAGGAAGTTGTACAGATCGGCGCGGGCGCGATCCATGTCCTGAACTTGAATATCTTCGGCGGCAGTCATCTTGGTCTCGTCACTCATGCTGTATCAAAGGCAAAGCGCATGCGGCGCTGGGGCATTGCGGTGGGCGCCGGGTCCGGCTCGGGCAAAGGGGCTGGCGCCGGGGCCACAACCAGTGGGGCCTCATCGGTCTCCACCTCTTCGCGCGGGGTCTCATCCTCGCCCACGGCCTCAAGCGGGGTGACATCGTCTTCCTCGTCTTCATCAAGGAATGCAGTCACCATACCCTTGCCTACCTGATACACGGTCTGCAGGTTTTCCACGACAAGGGCGGCGTCGGTGTAATCCTCACCATAGTCGACCAGTCCATCGAGGTTGGCGAGCATGGGGTTCAACCGCCACAACCGGCGCAGCGCGCGGGTTTTGAGCCGTTGTGGCAATTCCGCTTTCAGGAAATCGCGTACGGCTTCCGGGCTGTCGAGTGCTTCGGGCTCGGGCAGGTTCAGTTCGGCCAGGATCTCTTCGTCCGGCTGGTCTTCAAGCTTGGCGACCTCGGCTTCGGCGGCACGCGCCTCCAGCGCCTGCTCTTCGGCTTCGACCCCGGCGCGGCGGCGGGACCAGAAATCGCGTGTGCCGGTCAATGTACTCGCCTCCGTTGCCGTGCGGGCGACGCGTAGATATCTGCTGCGGACTGGATGCGCGGGTCGCCAATGCCGTCTTGGGTCAGGTCGGTCCGCTTCTTGTCACGCTTGCGCTTAATGAACACCTCGTCCTCGTGGAAGTCGGTGACAAAGCCCTGCACCCACGCCATCAGGCCGGGGGGCATTGGCACCTTTTCGACGATTTCTTCGCCGCTGTCGGTGTAATCCTGCGCCTCGTAAGGCGAGGCGGTGACCAGTACGACATCGAGAGGTTGATCGCCCGGGCACTCGCGCATCACGACGTAGATCGCCGGATCGGCTGCCGAAAGGCCGTGCAGGTACGCTTCGGTTTCCGCGCCGTGCAGATCAAGGGACAGGGTGGCAGCGTGGTATTCCACTGCGTCACCTTCGCGGCGCAGTTCTTGCCAGTTGGCAGGGCCAGCGCCAGGCAATACGGCAACGGCTTTCCATGAGTAAGAGGCCCAGCGTGTCACACCCGGCAGCCGTCGCAAGACGACGCCCAAAGGCATGGTTTGGTACTGGTCGGGGTTTCGGATCACCCTATGTCCTCCCTAGCCGTTATCAAACTGCCAAAAATTTCATCCTCAAAGCAGCTTGTCAGAGAAATGTCAGATTGCGCGGACACCAAGGCAGTTTGGCCAGCCTGTCCGATGGCGTGTCGCTCAGAGGGACGAAATGTCCATCACGACTGTTTCACTCGGGAATACCGCCGCATACCGAAATACGAATCATCAATCACGAATCGGGCCTGCTTGCCCTTTGGGCTTGACCGGAAAACGGTTTGTGAAGTGCAACGAATCATGTCTAGGCTGACGCAACTATACGGGCAATCAGAAGCTCAGGCAGGCTTCTGAAATGGGGGAGGTGGACGTGGTCAAATCGTTGATAACATGTGATTGTTTGGGCACTCAGGCCGTCGATGCCGCGGGTCTGTCCAAGGCGACCGGACTAGATGTACGCCCCCCCCGTTCGGCCCTGTGCACCACCCAATTGGACCGGGCCCAGGCAGCGTTGGAGGCGGGCGATGCCGTTTTTTGCTGCACCCAGGAAGCGCGTGTTTTTGAGGAGTTGGCGGAGGGGTTGGACCGCCCTGCCCCCCCGACCCTTGACCTGCGCGACCGGGCCGGGTGGAGTGAAGATGAAGGGTCGAAACTGCCCAAAATGTCTGCATTGATCGCGGACGCGATGTTGCCCTCAGAGCCGGAAAAGACGCTCGATGTGGTCAGCGAGGGGCTGTGCCTGATCCTTGGGCCAATGGCTGTGGCACTGGATGCTGCCGAGCAGTTGAAAGACCATCTGGGTGTGACCGTTTTGCTGGACGATGCGCGCGATGTGCCCGACACCCGCGACTTTGACGTGGTCGTGGGCAAGCTGCGCCGCGCGTCGGGTGCGTTTGGCAATTTTGATGTCGCCATCGATGCGCTGCAGCAGATCGAACCGGGGGGGCGGGGTGCGTTTGCCCTGACGGAGCCGCAGAACGGTGCGCGGTCTCAATGCGATATCATTCTGGATCTGCGCGGCGACACGCCCCTGTTCCCGGCCCATGAAAAGCGCGATGGATACTTGCGGGCTGACCCGAACCATCCGCCTGGCGTTGCAGCCGCGATCCTGGCTGCGTCGCATCTGACCGGTACTTTCGAAAAGACGCTCTATGTCAAAACCACGCCTCTGCTCTGCGCCCATTCCCGCGCGGAACAGACGGGCTGTACCAACTGTCTGGATCTGTGCCCGACGGGGGCCATCACCTCCGCTGGTGAACATGTTTCCATTGATCCGCAGATCTGCGCAGGCTGCGGAGCCTGCTCTGCGGCCTGCCCTTCTGGTGCAATCACCTACGATGCCCCGGCCGTCGATCTGACTATGCGCCGCGTGCAAACAATGGCCAAGGCCTTCCTCGACGCAGGCGGAACCGCTCCGCGCCTACTGGTGCATGACAGCCATGGGACCGAGATGATCCGCCTCTCTGCCCGCCATGGCCGCGGCCTGCCCGCTGATGTGATCCCGCTTGAGATGTCCGCCATTGGTGCGTTTGGCCACGCCGAAGCGGCTGCTGCGCTTGCCGCGGGGTTCGCAAACGTCACACTCCTGCTCGGCCCAACAGCCGATGTTCCCGCTTTAGAGACGCAAATCGCGCTCACCACCGCCATCGTAGGCACGGGCAAGGCCACTCTGCTCGACACGCCTGACCCGGAGGCAATGAGCGACGCGCTACACGATACGAACGCCCCCGCCCCCGTGGACACACCCGTCCGCCCGATGGGCACACGTCGCCAGATCGCCCGCCAAGCCGCCAAAGCCCTCCACCCAGGCACTGACCAGGTTCCCTTGCCCGACGGCGCGCCCTATGGGGCGGTACTGGTCGATACAGATGCCTGCACGCTTTGTCTCAGCTGCGTGTCGCTCTGCCCTTCTGGCGCGCTTGGCGACAACTCCGACAAACCACAGCTGCGGTTCCAGGAAGACGCCTGCCTGCAATGTGGCCTCTGCGCCAATATCTGTCCCGAAGACGCCATCACTTACGAACCGCGCCTGAACCTGACCGACGCGGCGCTGACCCAACAGATCTTGAATGAGGAAGAACCGTTCCCCTGCATCGAATGCGGCACGTTTTTCGGCTCCAAATCCGCCATCGACCGGATCACCGACAAGCTCAAGGACCACGCCATGTTCGCAGGCGACAAGCTTCGCATGATCCAGATGTGCGACAATTGCAGGGTACAGGCGCAATTCCACTCAACCGACAATCCGTTCCAGGGTGGTGAACGCCCCCGCGTACGCACCACCGACGACTATTTGTCAAAGCGGCGCGATCACTGATGCTCCAGCGGCTTGCCCAAATCGGCGGGGGTCAGTGCGGCCACATAAGCCAGGATCGCTTCAAGATCATCAAGCGTCAGTTCGATGGGCGCGATGGGCGAGGGCCGGTCGATAGGAAACGGGTCCGTCACGCCCTCAAGCTGGGTGAACGCAGCGTGCGGTTTCAAAACATAGAAACCCGCGAACCGCGACTGCCAGTCCTCGAAACCGCGCATCACGAAAAAGCTGGGCGTCGAACCGATACCAAAGCCGCCCCTGCCCCGCTCGGTCACGTGACAACGCCCGCACTTCGCCCAGGACGCCTCTTTCCCTGTAGTCGCATCTCCGGTCATTTCGACAGCGGCCACAACGGCCTTTTGCGCCTTCGGCTCGGTAAAGATCGTGTCTCCCTCTGGCGCAAAGCTCTGGACCGTGCGGCGGCCCACGTCGGAAGTCAGCCAATCGGCAAATCGCTGCGCGCCCTTGCCGTCCCCGCGCAGATCCATGTGCCAAACTTCGCCCAGACCAGAAAACAACGCACGGCCATCAGGCCCCAAGAGCAACTCCGCAGCGTTGGGATCTTTCACAATTTCGACCCTAACCTGGGTTTTCAGCGAAAACCGTGGGGTGATGTGCTTGATCAATCCGCTTTCGATCAGCGCAGGCGGGGCATAGAAGGCCACCCGCTTGTCATCGGCCATTGCCAAACCCGGCAACAAGGCCAAGATCACCACAAGGAAACGCATGGGCTCAGCGTAAAACGCCCCCATACGCTCCGTCAACGATAGGGAGGCAAGAACAATGAGCGACGACTTCAACATGTCCATGCGCAAGTTCCTGAAGCAGGTCGGTGTGACCTCACAACAGGCGATTGAGGACGCGATGCGCGATGCACATTCCAGTGGCAAGACATATGCGGTCAAAGCGCTGATCACGATCGAAGAGCTCGACATGACCCACGAGGTCAAGGGCACCATTACCGGACAGGACTAAGGCGTGAACACAGACAGGGAACAGGTTCTGGAGGTCCTCAAGGGGATCGAGGCACCGGGCGGTGACATCGTATCCACAGGTGTGATGCGGGCATTGAACGTGGACGGCGGCACGGTTCGCTTTGTGATGGAGATCAACCCCGCGCAGGCCGCCGCCTATGAAGCTGTGAAAGCACTGGCGGAAACAGCCATAGCTGCGCTGGAGGGTGTCAACCAGGTATCGATTGTGCTGACTGGTCACACGGACAAGGCCCCCCCTGACCTGAAACCCCAGCGACCCGCGGAACCCAAAGGCCCTCAAAAGGTGTCCGGCATTGACCGTATTCTGGCCATTGCATCGGGCAAGGGCGGCGTGGGCAAATCCACAGTCTCTGCGAACCTCGCTTGCGCGCTGGCGCAACAGGGGCGGCGTGTGGGGCTGCTGGATGCCGACGTCTATGGGCCGTCGCAGCCACGCATGTTGGGCGTCTCGGGGCGACCCGCCTCTCCCGATGGCAAGACGATCCTGCCGATGCGCAACCACGGTGTGACGATGATGTCCATCGGTCTGATGATGAATGACGATCAGGCCGTTGTCTGGCGTGGGCCGATGCTGATGGGCGCGCTGCAACAGATGATGACACAGGTGCAATGGGGTGCGCTGGACGTGCTGATCGTCGACTTGCCCCCGGGCACCGGCGATGTGCAGATGACGCTGGCGCAGAAATTCATGGTCGACGGCGCAATAGTTGTCTCTACACCGCAGGACGTGGCCCTTCTGGACGCCCGCAAGGGCGTGGACATGTTCCAGCAATTGCACGTGCCCATCGTCGGCATGATCGAGAATATGAGTACACATATCTGTTCGAAATGCGGGCACGAGGAACACGTGTTTGGGCACGGTGGGGTCAAGGCCGAAGCCGAGAAACTTGGCGTGCCGTTGCTGGCCGAAGTGCCACTGGATCTGCAAATCCGCATGGCAGCGGATGGGGGCGCACCGATTGCGGTCAGCCAGCCGGATAGTGCCCAAGCCAAGGCGTTCCAGGATGTGGCCGCTGGGTTGGTGAAAGAAGGCGTCGCATGAGCGATGTCGCGGAGGTGACCTTCCCCCCCCTAATGTGGGGCGAAGAAGCGCCGGACAGCGCCTTCGATCATGCGGTCATGCGCGCGACGCTTGGCTGTGACGCCGGGCTCATCACTTACAAGCTGGGCGCAACGGATATGGAGGCGGCGCTTGTATTTGCCCCAGAAGTGCCCTTGTCCAAGGCCGTGTCTATGCTGCCCCTGTGCGGTGTCGGCTTGCAAAATGCGCTCGGCGCGCTGGCGCCGCCCGAGGTTGCGGTACATCTGGACTGGTGGGGCGGTTTCCGGGTGAACGGCGCGCGCTGCGGCGGTTTTCGCGCAATAGCGTCGGGGACTGATCCCGAAGCTGTTCCTGATTGGCTGGTCGTTGGTTTCACGCTGCCGCTTGTCCCAGCATCCGACGATATGGGGTTGACCCCGGACGAAACCGCGCTTTTTGCCGAAGGCTGTGCAGAGGTGGTCCCTCCGACCCTTTTGGAGGCTTGGGCCCGTCACACACTCAATTGGTTGAACCGTTGGGAGGATGAAGGCACGGCCCCCTTGCATTCTGAGTGGCGCGGTCTGGCCCACGGCATCGGTGAAAACGTCGAAAACCGGTCTCTGACAGGGGCTTTTCTGGGGGTCGATGAGGAATTTGGTATGCTTTTGCGCGATGAAGAAGCGACGCACCTGATCCCCCTGACAGCCGTTTTGGAGACACAGACATGAAACTCGCGCGCGCCATCCATTTCGATGAAAGCGATATGAACGTCTTCGCCTCTCCCGCCCGCACCGGTGAATGGTGTATCTCGGGTGGGTTCGAGTTTTCGAATTGGGGCGAGGGCGATCTAACCGGCAAAGCACGCCAAGCTTTTGCCAACGGATGGTTGGGGTTGGAGACCGGGGGGCGTGTAACGTTCGTTGCCGTCACGCAGTTGGAAGAGGCGGAACTGGGAACACTAACCGACCTTCTGGCACAGCATTTCGTGACCTTTTATGGCGCTCCATCGGCAGAGGCCGCGCGTCCCGTAGCCGCCGAGGAATTGGCGCAGATGATCGACTTGTGCGAGGATCACGACCCTAACACGCTGCTGACCGTCGCCCGCGAGTTGACGGAAGCAGGCGTGCGCGAAGCCTATCGTTCCATTCAACCGCAGGACGCAGGATTAGACCAGTTCGCGATCCACGGGGATATGGATCACGAGCATTGAGGTGTTGGTTTCGAATTGGCTGCGCCAATCCGACCGACGCGGGGGCTTCACCCCCGCACCCCATCGTATTTCTGGTTAGAAGAAGCCAGGGTCAGGCTCTATTTTGCGTTGAAAACGAACAGCGTTTCCCCATTGATCCTGTAATTGTCGATCAATTGCTGTGCGCGCTCTGAAGTGAGCCAGGCTTCCAGTTTTGCGGCCATATCGGTCTTGACGTGAGTGTGGCGGGCGGGGTTCACGGGCAGGTATGCGTATTGGTTGAACAAGACAGGATCGCCTGCAAAGAGCAGCGCAAGGTCGCCCTTGTTTCCAAAGTTCAGCCAACTGGCGCGGTCCGACAGGATATAGGCGTTGAGGCCCGAGGCAGTGTTTAAAGCGGCCCCCATGCCTGCGCCCACAGCATTGTACCAATCATCGAAGGCAGCGGTGTCGAGGCCCGCATCCGCCCACAAGCTCAGTTCTTTCTTGTGCGTGCCGCTGTCGTCGCCACGGCTTACAAATTGGGTGTTTGCTTTGGCGATGTTTCGGAGCGCGGCGCTGGCGGACTGTGCATCTGCAATGCCAGCGGGGTCGTCCACTGGACCGATAAAGACAAAGTCATTGTACATGATCTCGCGCCGATGCGTGCCGTAGCCAGCCGCCACGAATGCCTGTTCGGCGGCGCGGGAATGAACAAGGATCGCATCCACGTCCCCTGCTTCGCCCAACCGCAGCGCCTGTCCTGTACCCACCACCAGAAGCTGCACCTCAAGGTCGAGGTCTGCTGCGATCTCTGGCAGCAGGACATCGGCCAGCCCGGAGTTGTGGAACGAGGTCGTCACAGCCATGCGCATCTGATCTGCCGCATGGGCGGTTCCCGCGAAAATCGTCAAAAAGATCAGAAATAGGGTCTGTTTCATTCTACGATATCTCCTTTCAGAAAGGCGCGCGCCTGCTCTGTTTGCGGCATGTCGAAAAATGCGCCAGCCGGGCCGGCTTCATGTACCTTGCCCCCCAGCATGAACACCACGTGGTCCGCGATACGGCGCGCTTGTCCCATGTCGTGCGTTGACAGGATCAGGCGGGTGCCATCGGCTTTGGCTTGCAGCAGGATCGCCTCAATTTCGCGCATGGCGCGGCCATCAAGGGAGGCCGTTGGTTCGTCCAGAAAGACCAGCGCAGGATCGGTGATGAGGGCGCGCGCAATGGCCAGTTTCTGCTGCTCGCCCCCAGACAAGACCATGGCGCGGCGCGCAAGGTGTTCGGACAGGCCCACGCTCTTGGCCCAGGCTTGCGCCCGTGCTTTGGCTGCTTTCCGTGCCACACCACGCAGGCTTAGGGGATAGGTCAGGTTCTCCTCCACCGTGCGCCGCAACACCACGGGCTGCTGGAACACAAAAGCCTGATGAGGGCGTGCATGATCTGTTGCGCAGGCCCAGGTCACCGTGCCCCTCGTCAGGCGTGCCGTGCCATGCATCAAACGCAAAAGCGTTGTTTTGCCAGACCCGTTTGGCCCCATCACAACGCACAGCCCCTGCCCATCAAGCGACAAGTCCACCGGCCCGACCAGACGTTTGCCGCGGCGGGATGTTTCGGCGCCGGTGAGCGTCAAGGGAAACAGTTCCGTCACCATCGGCTGTCTCTTTCGGTCTGACCGATCCAGTGGATCATCAGGTTCACGCCAAGGGCCAGCGCGATCAGGATGAACCCCAGCGCAAGCGCAAGCGCAAACTGGCCTTTGCCGGTCTCAAGCGCGATGGCCGTGGTCAGAACCCGGGTGGCATTGTCGATGTTGCCCCCCACAATCATAATGGCCCCCACCTCTCCTATCCCGCGGCCAAAGCCAGCAAGGGCGGCGGTCAGCAGAGCGCGCCTGGAATCCCACAAAAGCGTGCGCATCTTTTGCATCTGCGTCACGTTCATAGAAATGAGCAGGTCGTGGTATTCGGCCCAAAGCTCCCGCAGCGACTGATGCGCGATGGACGCGATGAGGGGGACGATGATGATCACCTGCGCGATGATCATGGCGGTGGGTGTGAAAAGCAGCCCCAGTGCGCCGAAAGGGCCAGAGCGGGACAGAAAAATGTAAACGATCAGGCCAACCACAACCGGCGGCAGACCCATCAGCGCGTTCAACATGGCAATGGTGGCTCGCCGCCAGCGAAAGCGACGAACGGCCAACAAGGCGGCCAAAGGCAGGGCGATTGCACAAGCGATGACCAAAGCTGTCAGTGTCACGCGGAGCGAGCGCAACGCGATCTCTGCCAGTTCGGGATCGAACGTGACAACCAGCCAAAAGGCGTGGCTTAGGCCCTCCCAAAGATCGACGATGGCCGACCCTCCCAGTATTTGTTTTTCCTAAAATTGGACGGTTTTGCGAGGGGATACCAGCCCAGAAGGCACCACCCGTCACTCTGTCTTGACTGTGCTGGGCCATGCGGCACGAACCGGACAGTTAGAGGTGGTCCTACGTTTTAGACCAGTTTGCAGCCGATTTAAGGTGGATCAGGGGTTCATTTAGGCTGCTATTCTCATGGTTTGTGATTTGCTGGCATAGGCCTCGTTTGGGGTCAACAAGCCGTGTTTCGAGTGTGGACG